>JAPLKF010000169.1 GCA_026388215.1 Pseudomonadota bacterium
ACTTCAACAACGACATCGTACGCGGCCTCCTGCGCCGCAAGCCGGATTTGGACATCGTCCGTGTTCAGGATGCGGGGCTATCGGGAGCAGACGACTCAAGAGTTCTCGAATGGACCGCGCGAGAAGGGCGAATACTGCTCACGCACGATGTATCCACCATGACGCGCTATGCTTATGAGCGCATTCAGGCCGGTAAGTCCATGCCCGGCATCTTCGAGATCAGCCGCAATCTTCCGATCGGAAAAATAATCGAAGATATTCTGCTCCTAGCGGAGTACAGCCTTGAAAATGAATGGGATGGGCAGGTGCGATATCTGCCTTTACGCTGAGTAAGGCTGGTTCGCACCATCGGGCTGCCCAACCCTTATGGGGCTATGGAGAAAGCCGTGGCTCAAATTCAATTCAAAGGCAAACCGTTCGTGCAGAATCACCATTTGCTGGTGAAATATCACGAGCTTGTACCGGTCAAGAGCAAGAGTCTGACAAAAAGATGAGCCTGCACGACAACCTGATCATCCACGGTGACAAACATGCGAACTCCGGTTTTCACCGGAGTGACGACTTGTGACGATACCGTCATGCTCCCTGCTGCCTAAGTTCTGCCAGCAGTTGTTCGGACGTCAAAATCCTGAAAAGCGGATAGAGAATGTTTTTGCGGTAAATGTCCGGAGTTTGCTTGTGGATGCTTTCAGTGGGCACAGGTTTTTTTCATCGAGATCATCCTTGACCATGTCGATGATCAAGAGAGCGGGTCTGTCTGAAGAGAAGGCGTTCATCAGCCGGCCCCAGAACTCCGGATTCCCAATGCAGGCCTGGAGACTGAGAATTCCCTTTTCCTTGTAAGGCCTATTTTGTCAATTGACAATAGAGACTGATAATGGTACACGTATGCCTTCCTTATTTATTGAAATCAGTTGATTTCCTCGCTTACTTAACCTCAATGAAGGAGACGGGGGATGGCTGGGGACAAGAGCAAGCATTTTATTCTTTGGTTCAATGAGATCGGCATGGAGGACATTCCCATGGTCGGTGGGAAGAACGCCTCTTTAGGGGAGATGTATCAAAAGCTCCATCAACAAGGCATCAGTATTCCCAATGGCTTCGCCATCACCGCCTATGCCTACCGCTACTACTTGAAGTACGCGGGCATTGAAGATGAAATCAAAAAAATCCTCAAAGACCTGGATACGCACGACCTCAGCAACCTGATGAGAAAAGGGAGAGAGGTCAGGGACATCATCCGGCACGCCGAGTTCCCGCCGGATCTCACCCAGGCGATCTACCTGGGCTATGACAAATTGGCTGAGGAGTTTGGGCAAGGGGATCTGGATAATCTGGACGTGGCCATCCGGTCATCGGCTACAGCCGAGGACTTGCCTGATGCCTCCTTCGCAGGTCAGCAGGATACCTACCTGAATATCCGGGGAAGGATGAGCGTCCTGGATGCCTGCAAGAAATGTTTCGCAAGCCTTTTCACCAACCGGGCCATCTCCTATCGCCACGACAAAGGCTTCGGCCAGTTTGACGTCTCCCTTTCCATCGGGGTGCAGAAGATGGTGCGCAGCGACTCCGCCTATTCCGGCGTCATGTTCACCATTGATACGGAGACGGGATTCAAGGACGTGGTTTTCATCACGGCGGCTTATGGGTTAGGCGAAAATGTGGTTCAGGGAACCGTCAACCCGGATGAGTACTACGTCTTCAAGCCGACGTTGAAACAGGGAAAGCGGGCCATCATTGGTAGAAAAGTCGGAGACCGGGATATCAAGATGGTTTATTCCGTGGCAGATGATGCCACGACGAAAAACATCGCGGTCAGCCTCAGCGAAAGACGCCGGTATGTCCTCGAAGACGACGAGATCCTGAAACTCGCCGAGTGGGCGTGCATCATCGAAGATCATTACAGCAAAGAGGCCGGACACTTCATGCCCATGGACATCGAGTGGGCGAAGGACGGCGATGGGGTGTCGGAAGGGACAGGGAATCTCTTCATCGTGCAGGCCAGGCCTGAGACGATCCATTCCCAGAGGAACGCCAACACGTATGAAACCTATTCCCTTCTCCAGAAGGGGGAGATTCTGGCCACGGGTACGGCTGTGGGAAGCAAGGTGGGTCATGGAGTCGCCAAGGTCATCGAAACGTCCGCAGATATCGGGAAATTCAGGGAGGGGGAGGTCCTGGTCACCAGCATGACCGACCCTGACTGGGAACCGGTCATGAAGATTGCCGCAGCCATTGTGACCAACAAGGGCGGCCGGACGTGCCATGCGGCCATTGTTTCGCGTGAGCTGGGCATCCCCTGTGTGATCGGCACCGGCAATGCGGATGAGATCATCAAGCCGGGCCAGGAGATCACGGTTTCATGCTGTGAAGGAGAAACGGGTCTGGTTTACAACGGCCTGCTGAAGTTTAAGGTGGAGACCATCAATCTGGACGAAATGCCGAAGACCAGAACAAAAATCATGATGAATGTGGGAATCCCGGAGCAGGCCTTTTCGCAGGCCATGATCCCGAATGACGGAGTCGGTCTTACGAGAGAGGAGTTCATCATCAATTCCCACATTGGAATTCATCCCATGGCGCTCATCGCTTATGAAGAACTGAAGAAGAAGGCAAAGACGGATCAGCGGATTGCCGGCGTGGTTTACAAGATTGACGAGATTACAGCGGTCTACGAGGACAAAACCCAGTTTTTTGTTGATAAGCTCGCTGAAGGGGTTGCCAGAATCGCGGCCAGCTTTTACCCCAACGACGTCATCGTGCGGCTTTCCGATTTCAAAACGAACGAGTATGAGAACCTGCTGGGCGGGTTCCTTTACGAACCCACGGAAAACAACCCCATGATCGGCTGGAGAGGCGCATCGCGTTACTATGACGAGAAGTACAAGCCTGCTTTTGAGCTCGAGTGCCGCGCGCTCCGGAAGGCGAGAAGCGACATGGGCCTGACCAATATCAAGGTGATGGTTCCCTTTTGCAGAACCCCTGAGGAGGGGAAAAAGGTCGTCGCCTTGATGAAAAAATTCGGCCTTGTCCAGGGGCAAGAGGGCCTCGAAATTTATGTCATGTGCGAGATCCCGAGCAACGTCATCTGCGCCGACCAGTTTGCAGAAATTTTCGACGGCTTCTCCATCGGCTCAAATGACCTGACCCAACTGGCTCTTGGCCTTGACCGGGATTCTTCCCTGGTTGCCCATCTCTATGATGAAAGAAATGAAGCGGTGAAACGGCTTGTGGCCCAGGTGATCAAGGTGGCGAAGGGAAAAGGCCGAAAAATCGGGATTTGCGGGCAGGGCCCCAGCGACTTCCCGGAGTTTGCGGAGTTTCTCGTGGAATGCGGCATTGACTCCATCAGCCTGATTCCTGATACGGTGGTGAAGACAAGGCTTGCGATTGCCAAAAAAGAGAAACAGTTAGGAATTAAACCTCAGTAGAAAGACAAGACCTCCCTATGCCAGGAATACGAATTCTGGGGACAGGATCGTACGTCCCTCCCAGAGTGCTTACCAACTTCGATCTCCAGAAAATGGGGCTCGACACGACAGACGAGTGGATCACCCAGCGCACCGGAGTCCGCGAAAGGCGCATCGCAGATCCGGATGTGGCCACCTCGGACCTTTCTCTTGAAGCGTCCCGCAAAGCGCTTGAGATGGCGGGACTGACGGCCAAGGACCTGGATCTCATCCTTATCGCGACCATCACTCCCGATACCTGCTGCCCGTCCGCCGCCAACTGGCTTCAGGCGAAACTGGATGCTCCTCAGGCCGTGACCTTTGATGTGACGGCGGCCTGCTCCGGATTTATCTTCGGCCTCAATGTGGCGACTCAGTATCTCCTCACCGGGTTCTCAAAGACCGTGCTCATCGTTGGTGCGGAAGTCATGACCCGGACGCTCAACTGGAAAGACAGGACCACCTGCATTTTGTGGGGGGATGGTGCCGGAGCGGCCATCCTGACCAAGGACAGCGGGGGACATCAGCTTCTTTCAACCCACATCCACACGGACGGGAAAAACGGACAGGATCTTCTGATGCCCGGAGGCGGCTCGCGGACCACGCCGATTTCGCATGAAAGCGTGGATAAAGGACTTCACACTCTGAACATGATTGAGGCGAACGCAAGCTTCAGGGTGGCGGTGCGGCACTTTGTCGAGTCCATCAAGGAGGCGGCTGACCACAACAAGGTCTCCATCAAGGACATCGCGTGGTTTATTCCGCATCAGGCCAATTTGAGAATGTTTCAGTCCATGGCCAAGACACTGAAGCTCCCGATGGAGAAGTTTTATGTGACCCTCCACAAATACGGAAACATCTCCTCCGCATCGTGTGCGATCGCTTTTGACGAGGCGGTGAGGGATAGAAGCGTCCAAGAGGGCGACCTGGTATGCCTCCCTGTTTTTGGAGTGGGCCTGACCTGGGGAAGCGCTCTGGTAAAGTGGTAAATCCGTGCTTTTCTGACAGGCGTCGAGTTTAGGGGACTACGCAGAGGTGGTGCAGGCAGACCGTTATCAACGTGAATCCGGAGGGGATTCATCCGGGTCAAAAGGAGGGGCCATATGATTGCTAAGTCAAAAACGCCTATTGTCAGAAAGATGAACCAGAAAGACCTGGACGATGTTGTTGCGATCGACACCAAGGTCCTGGGCAAATCAAGATGGGATTACTGGCTCATGAAAATGACACTTGCTGAACAACGTTTGCCCAGTGCTTCTCTGGTGGCGGAAGCGGACGGAAAAGTGGTCGGCTTCATTCTGGGAGACGCTAGCGGATATGAATACAGTGTGCCGGAGAACATCGGATGGATTGATACCATCGGTGTGGATCCCGCCTATCAGGGGCAGGGGATCGCCCAGATGCTGATGAAGGAAATGATTGCCAACCTCAAAAAAGTCGGAGTCGATACGGTTTACACCATGGTCAACTGGCCGGACTGGGATCTTCTCAAGTTCTTTCACGCCTTCGGGTTCCAGAAAGGCCCCCTGATCAACCTCGAACTCAAAGTGTAAATTCTCCTCTTTCATTCCGAAAGCTGGCGCGAATGAACTACCCCGCTGCAAGCAGCGGGGTAGTGAACGTCATTCCGTGCTTGACACGGAATCCAGTCCTTTTCTCTGGATTCCGGCGCCTGCCCCGGACCTGATCCGGGGTCCGCCGGAATGACAGAAAAGGTCTATTTTTCATTCTTTACAAGGCCGTCCCTTTTGACTTCTTTCCCTCGTCCGTCAAGATCCCCCTCTGTACGAAGTCTTCGCTCACGTAATTCAAGCCGATCTTGTTCAACGTCTCTCTGGTAGGAATACCTTCGTGATTCCACCCCTTGAATTCATAATACGCGTCAAGCACCTTGGTTTCCATCACAGGGTCTCGTATCTCCCAATGGTCTTCAGGAGGCTTCTCATCCTTTCTCCTCAAGCCTCTCCTTACATTGAGGGCTCTCACCAGATTACGGTTCCTTGTCCCTATTTCCCAAAGGGCGTCTGAGTCAAGATCCATCCCGGCCGCGAGTGAGATGAATTCTGGTAAATTGTAAATGTGATACGGAGTCCTGCCCCCGAATTGGCCTCTAAAGGACGACAAAAAGGCGCAGATCCCAATGGCGTCATCAATGTAATGCAGGGTCTCATTCCAATCAGCAATGTTGACAGACGCTTCAATAGACGGATGTTGACGCGGCTCCCATTCCAAAAACCATTTCTTAAACCGCTCAGGAGCTGCGTCCCAATTCTTTACGAACTTTTCTCTCTCTTCCTTGTCCGCAATGGGGGACTGGGGGTAGGACCCTTCCATTTGGGTGATCGTCATCTTCTCACCGGTGGCGTACATAAGAAAATAAGGGTAATTGATCATTTTCAGCTTGAGAGGCAGCTGCTCAAATTTCTTAATGGTATTATGATCAAATTTCTCTGCGCCTTTTCCAATCTGACGGGCCGCCCAATAAACGCCATTGGCTAAAACATCTCCAATCCCTTCCCGCCGAACGATTCTGTCAAGCAACCAGTAAAATCTCCCCTCGTTATCGGACGGCATTCCTGCCATGTCCTGGTCAGTCAAAATGCCAGCTTCATAAAGCTCAAGGGCGAAGGCCATAACTTGCGGGGTTGAGAATCCGTCCACTCCATACTCCGTAGCACGTTGAGCGATTCTAAAACCAAAATCCAGGTCTGAAAAGGCCGCCATTGTATAAGTAAGTTTCGAGAAGCATTTCATCATGTAGGTTGAAATTCCTGGGACGGAAATTAATGCCCCGCATTTCATCGGACAGTTATAGCAACTTATTAACCGCGTCCGCACACTTTTTTGAGTCTCCTTCCACTTCTCTTCGATTTCCTTGTTCCAAAAATCTCTTCTCCGTTCGCGGGCATTCCCCCACATGAAATTCTGGGTGTGCCACTCCTCATCAAAGAGTGCCATCTCTGCCGGTGACCCAAGCCCGGCTAAAATGGGCATTACCCCCGGGACTGGCTTTTCTGACCGGACTTGTATATATTTCATCACTTCGTTACAAAGCTCCATAAATTCAGCCGGTCGGGCAATATTGACGTCCTTTGTTCCACGAACAGCTATCGCCTTTATCCCTTTGTCTCCCATAACGGCGCCTACTCCGCTTCGGCTGGCACTGGACCTGCCCTGCTCGATGGAAGCCATATAGACCCTGTTTTCACCGGCCAGGCCGATAGCAGCCACCTGGGCTTTCGGCTCCTTCAACTCCTGTCGAATAAGTTCTGCAGTTTCAACAGCGCCTTTACCCTGCAAATGAGAGGCATCACGTATTTCTACTTTGTCATTGTTTATCCACAAATAAACCAGATTGGGAGACTTGCCGCGAATGATCACCTTGTCATAACCGGCATACTTCAATTCTGGTGCCCAAAATCCCCCCATCATTGAATATGCCATTAACAAAGTCTGAGGAGAAAAGGTAGAAACAATGGTACGATTACAACCGGGAGCAGGTGTGCCAACTAAAAGACCGGTGCCGAATATCAGTAGATTATCAGGAGAAAAGGGTTCAGTTTCAGGGGGAACCCTATCCCATAATATCTTGGCGTTAGTACCTAAACCCCCAAGATGAAGTTCGGTTAATCTTGGGTCAGTTTCAACCCTCTCAATGTTTCCCCGTGATAGATCAATTTCTAAATTAAATCCTGTCTCTCCGTACCTCATTTTTTATCACCTCTATGTATCAGGTTGTTCATATTTTTTGCACCCTTAATTGTGCTTAAATTAGCAAATTGAAAAAAGCGTGTCAAGACAAAAAATGAAATGATTCACAAGCCTCACAATCCAATTCGTGTCTTTTTAGGGTAATTCTATTCACATGTTCACAAAGAGTTTAGTTATATATTATAACTACGTTTTAATTATAGTGGCAGTTAAAAAGATTGTCAAGTGAAAAATTACACAAACTTAAAAAAAATTACTTTGATAGATTTTTGCAATAGAAGCTGTAATACAGATAAATGTGGAAAGCTATAAAAAATGTTTGAGATAGAAAACAATATTGAAAAAAGATTGAAAGACTTAATTTACTCCTGATATATTTTACCTTTTGTCTTGACATAAATTTTGATTACAATATAATATATTAAACTTATAAAAATTTTCACAAATTAAATATAAGGAGAGGTTTTTATGAAATTAGAGGGAAAGAATGCTGTAGTCACTGGTGGCGGAAGGGGTGTAGGAAGGGCTATCAGTATAGATTTTGCAAAAGAGGGTGCGAATGTTGTAGTGAACTATGCCTCTAATAATAAAGCGGCGGATGAGGTGGTTGGAATAATTAAATCTATGGGTAAGAAAGCGGTTGCAGTTCAGGGTGATGTTGCGAAAAAGGAAGATGCACAGAAGATTATTGACACATGTGTCGAAAACTTTGGCTCAATCCATATACTTGTGAACAATGCAGGTATTTCAAAACCCTCTATGATGCATAAGATGTCTGTAGAGACATGGGATGAGGTGGTCAATGTCCAGATGAGGGGACCGTTTCTATGCATACAGGCGGCATCAAAGTATTTCATGCAGCAAAATTATGGCAGGATTGTGAATGTTACTTCAGTCGCAGGTATTGTCGGAACTGTTGGTCAGATTAATTATGCTGCAGCAAAGGGTGGGGTTGTTACCCTTACAAAATCTGCTGCGCGGGAGCTCGCAAAATACAATGTTACCTGCAATGTAATTTCCTTGGGTATTGTGACAACTGATATGACCCATACACTTCAAACTGATGAGAAGCTAAAAGAGATCTATGTGAGGAGAATCCTTCTGAACAGATATGCTGAGCCCGAAGATGTATCTCCAGCCTTCGTATTTTTGGCTTCAGATGATGCAAGATATATCACAGGACAACTCCTGTGTGTAGATGGTGGCTATGGAATGACGTAACAGTTGAAGGGGGTGATAATTAGTACTTTAAATATATAAGGAGGTGTTTGATGGCTGATGTACCAAATACAATAAAGACGTGGCAGATGGTTCAACCAACAGTGGTAAACAGGGAAACAAAAGAAGTAACCCCTGGAAAACTTGCAATGGCCGAAATACCAGTACCGGAACTGAAAGAGGGCGAGGTCCTGGTAGAGATCGCTGGCTGTGGCGTATGCCACACAGACCTCGGTTATTTCTTTGATGGTGTTCCAACGGTGAGTAAACCGCCTTTGGCCCTTGGCCATGAAATCAGCGGTGTAGTAATTGCAGGCGATCCAGCGTGGGTTGGAAAGGAAGTCATTATTCCGGCAGTTATGCCATGCAGAAAATGTATCCTCTGCAAAACAGGAAGAGGGAACAGGTGCCTTGCACAGAAGATGCCCGGCAACTCTATTGGCGTATATGGTGGCTTTTCAAGCCACATACCGGTACCCTCTGTTGACCTTTGTCTGGTGCGAGACAGAAAAGGGTATGCCCTTGAACAGCTTGCGGTTATAGCGGATGCAGTAACAACGCCGTATCAGGCTTCAAAGAGGGCAGATCTACAGCCAGGTGACAATGTGATTGTTATCGGGGCGACAGGTGGGGTTGGTGTTTATATGGCACAAACCGTTAAGGCCCTTGGTGCAAAGACGGTGATTGGGATAGCGAGGAACCCTGAAAAACTAAAAAGGGCATTAGACTATGGTTGTGATCATGTTATCAGTACAGTTGATAAGACGAATAAGGATGTGGTCGGTGAGTTCAGGAATATCTGTAAATCTGGTGGGCTTCCAAACACAGGATGGAAGATTTTTGAGGTTACGGGAACAAAGGCCGGGCAGGATCTCAGTCTTGACCTATTGTCATTTGTCGGCAAACTGATTCTTGTCGGTTTTGGAATGGCAAAGAGTGAGTATATGATGTCAAAACTTATGGCCTTTGATGCAGAGATCATAGGAACATGGGGTTGTTTGCCAGAATACTACCCGATCGTTCTGGATATGGTGCTGAGTAAGAAGATCGTCATAGACCCCTTTGTTGAGGTGAGGCCTATGAGCACAATAGCCGCGACCTTTGAAGAGATACATAAGGCCGGATCCCCTGCAAAAAGGGTTGTTTTAAAGCCAGATTTTTGAAAATTAAAAATTTAAGAGGAGGATTTTATGGGATTAGAATGGATGCCAAAAGAAGGCGGATTAAAGGACCATAGCAGACATGGTACACAGTGGTGGGGCACAGAAGCTCCCTGTACCGTATACGAGAAAAGACCCCTGAAAGACCCTAAGGGAAACGTGATCCCGGGGCTTTACACGGCTTGGATCAGGCTGAACAACCCTGCACAGTACAACTCCTACACCACAGAAATGGTGAAGGGTGTTATCGCCGGTTTTGAGAATTCATCTACGGACCGCTCGGTTGTAGCAACAGTATTCACCGGAACAGGCCCCAATGCCTTCTGTACGGGCGGAAACACGAAAGAGTATTCAGAGTATTACAGCTTTCGTCCGGAAGAATATGGCGCATACATGGAACTCTTCAACAACATGGTTGACAGTATCCTCATGTGCAAGAAGCCCGTTATTTGCCGGGTAAATGGTATGAGGGTAGCCGGCGGCCAGGAAATCGGCCTTGCCTGCGACCTCGCTATTTCATCTGACCTTGCCATTTACGGTCAGGCAGGCCCCCGTCATGGTTCAGCCCCTGTAGGCGGATCATCGGACTTCCTGCCCTGGTTCCTCACCGCCGAGGATGCCATGTGGAACTGCGTGAGCTGTGAAATGTGGTCCGCATACAAGATGAAGGCCAAAAATCTCATCTCCAAGGCTATACCGGTACTTAAGGACGACAAGGGTAACTGGGTAAGGAATCCCCAGGTCATTACCGACAAGTATGTTGACAATGGCGAGATCGTGTACGGTGAATATAAGACAGGCCAGGAAGCAAAAGATGCCAGGGCATGGGTAAACGAAAAACTGAAAAATAACGCCTATGACTTCTCCCTCCTCGACGCAGAGGTTGACAGGGTCGTATGGATCTTCGCGAACCTTTTCCCCGGATGCTTGATGAAGTCCATTGATGGTATCAGGCAGAAGAAGAAATCCTTCTGGGATCAGATGAAGAACGATCACAGATACTGGCTGGCAGTAAACATGATGGGCGAGGCCTTCGCTGGTTTTGGCGCATTCAACTGTAAGAGAATCACCGGCAAGGATACCATCGATTTTATCAAGAACCGTCAGCTCATCGCAGAGGGGACACTGAACGACGCGGCATACTTCGAAGCGATCCTCGGGCAACCGCTGCCGAAGTAAGCATAGCAGAAACCTTAGGGGGGTTTATCCCCCCTTTTTTATTAAATGCAGCATTGAGCTATCAGCGTACAGCCTTCAGCTTAAGAAACTGAAAGACAGAAATTCTTTGCTGACTGCTGAAAGCTAATAGCTGATAGCTTTTAAGAAAGGAGAGTTATCATGGGTTTTAATTTAATTGTTTATGAGAAAAAGGATAAGGTAGCAAGGATTACGCTCAATGTTCCACCGTCAAACTGGCTTACCATAGTCATGATGAGAGAGATCAATGAGGTGCTCGTTGAGGTAAAAAAGGATCCGTCTGTACAGCTTTTGGTCTTCGACCATGCAGGAGAAAAGGCATTTTGCGACGGTGTTGACGTGGCAGACCACACAGCAGACAAAGTCAACGAAATGATAGAGGTTTTCCACAGGATGTTCCGGCTTATGGCGGAAATGGACGTGACCACAGTGGCGGTGGTGAACGGTAGATCTCTTGGTGGTGGATGCGAGCTTATGAGTTTCTGTGATATCGTGATTGCATCGGAAAGGTCGAGAATAGGCCAGCCTGAGATCGCTGTGGGTGTATTCCCTCCAGTGGCTGCTGCCTGGTTCCCGAAGATAATCGGGCTCAAGAAAACTTACGAACTGCTCCTTACCGGAAAAATAATAAGCGCTAAGGAAGCAGAAGCAATCGGACTCGTCAACGTTGTTCTCCCTGTTGAGAATTTTAAAGAAGGCGTGGACAAATTTCTTGCCGATTTTTTGAATAAGAGCAGGCCTGTTGCTATGTGGGCAAGAAGGGCCATCAAGGCAGGACTCAACGTTGACTTCCTTGAAGCCCTCAAGACCTCTGAGATGATTTACCTCCATGGCTTAATGGCAACAGAAGATGCAAAGGAAGGCATCGCAGCCTTTACGGAGAAGAGAAAGGCTGTCTGGAAGGATAAATAAACCATTTTAGATTGCCGATTTCCGATTTAAACCGTTTGAGTTGTAAGCTGATTGCTGAAAGCTAAGAGCTTAAAGCCAATTGTAACAAAGGATTATTTTAAGAGTTATGTTATATACGCCGAAGGAAGAGATTGAGGGCAGGATTGCCCGGCTAAAGACTTTAATGGAAAAGGCCTCCCTTGACGGGGCCTTTTTTCTTTACAAGGTTGACTACTATTACTTCACAGGGACCATGCAGGATGCGTTCCTTTTTGTACCCCTTAAGGGTAAGCCCATATTATTTGTGAGAAGGGAGATAAACAGGGCAAGGAAGGAATCGCCCCTCGATGAAGTGATTCCGGTGAAGGCGTTTAATGACATAAAGCCCTATATAAAGGGGATAAAAAGGTGTGGGTTTGAGCTGGATGTGGTCCCCTATAATCTGATGATGAAGTTTATGGGCATCCTGGGCAATATTGAGTTTGTTGATATAAGCCCGATTATTAAATGCTTAAGAAAGACAAAAACGCCTTTTGAAATTTTCTTGATGGAGAAGGCAGCATCTATTGCGAAGAAGGTTTATAAGAAAATACCGGATGTGCTGAAAGAAGGCATGACGGAGATAGAGCTTGGAGGGCTTCTTGAATCGTTTGCAAAACCCCTGGGTCACGAAGGTATTTTAAGGGTCAGGTCTTTGAACTATGAGGCGTACTCCTGGCATATTTTGAGTGGAGAGACCGGCAGCATAGTGAGCCAGTCTGATTCCCCTATGGGCGGGCTTGGTTTATCCCCGGCATTTCCTGTAGGGGCAAGCATGAAAAAGATAAGGAAGGGAGAGCCCATACTGATAGACTATGGTGTGTGTTATCATGGCTATCAGGCGGATCAGACAAGGATGTTTGCCATTGGACATATGCCGGATATATTTGTGAAGGCCTATGAGGTTTGCAGGGATGTGCATTATAAGGTACTTGATAAAGCCCTCACAGGTATGACATGCAGCGCCCTTTTTGAGTATTCTAAGGAACTTGCAAAAAAGGCGGGTTTTAAAGATGCCTACCTCGGTTATGGACCATACCAGGTGAAGTTTTTAGCCCATGGAATAGGGCTTGAACTGAATGAAATACCCTTTATAGCCACTGGCATGGATTACCCAATTGAAGAGGGTATGGTTTTTGCAATTGAGCCGAAGATGGTTTTTCCCAAGATAGGTGCCAGCGGTATAGAGAATACAGTGGTCATAGAGAAAGGGAAATGGAGAGTACTTACAGATATCGATGAAGAAATCGTTATCCTATGAAAATCCTCTTTTCTACAGGTTCTCTGTTTTATTTGCCTATCAAAGATATCTTTTCCATAGCAAAAGAAGCAGGTTTTGAAGGTTGTGATTTACTGATCGATCAGAACTTTAATGATGACCGTTATATAGATACAGTAATAGAATGTCTTGATGTACTGCCTGTTTATTCTATCCATGCGCCATTTTTAAAAATAAAGTCATGGGGTAATAATTTATATGCCCTTATGCGGGCGATAGATGTTGCGAAAAGGCTTAAGGTGCAGGTGGTCAATTTTCATCCCCCTTCATGGTATAATATGGAGATAAACTTTTTCAAATGGTTCAAGAAGGTCAAGGACTTTCAAAAGGAATTGGAATGTGAACAAAGCCTCTTTCTTACAATAGAGAATATGCCCCTTATAGGCAAAACACTGATGCTTGCCCCCTATGTTCTGAATAATTTTGAGGACTTAATAGCCTTTGGTATGGAGAGGAATCTATATTTTACCTTTGATACCACACACCTTGGGACCTTCGAGAGCGACCTTGTAGCTGCATTTCTTAAGTTTTTAAAAACAGAAAGGCTGAAGAATGTCCATGTGAGTGACTATGCTCAATTCAAGAGCCACCTTTTTATAGGGAGAGGGGAATTGCCGATTGTGAAACTCTTGAATACAATGAGAAGATTGGGTTATGATGAAATGGTTACCCTTGAGGTGGGTCCCCATGAGTTACCAAGAACGAGGGAGTGGTTGGTCAGGATACTGAGCTATGAATTATCTTTCTTAAAATTACAACTGGGGAAGGCATAGATGGCTAAAAAGACGGTATTTGTATGTGAAGTTTGCGGTTATGAAACATATAAATGGATGGGGAAATGTCCGGCATGCAAGGGTTGGGATACAATAAGGGAATTCAAACTGGATAAAGGTGAAACCCGCACCCAGGGAAAACCTGTAATGATAACGGATGAAGAGCTTGCCGAGGAGAGGATTGTGCTGGGTATTGAGGAGATGGACAGGGTTCTGGGGGGTGGGTTGACCTCAGGGTCTTCAATACTCCTTGGTGGAGACCCTGGTATCGGCAAGACAACACTCTGTTTTGAAATTGTTTCAAGGATGGTTGAACTTGGTTTTGAGGCGCTCTATGTATCGGGTGAAGAATCCCTGAGGCAGCTCTCTTCCAAAAAGAAAAGGTTAATGTTAAAAGGTCAGTTCCCGATACTTGCCACAAATCACCTTGATGATATCCTTCAAGCCGTCATGGAAAAGTCGTATAAACTGGTAGTAGTAGATTCAATCCAGTCTACTTACAATTCAAAACTGCCAATGCTCCCGGGGAGTATGAGCCAGATAAAGGATGTCTCTTCGAGATTGATAAGGGAAATGAAGAATGTGGAAACGACCCATATCTTTATATGCCATGTCACGAAAGAAGGTGCAATTGCAGGACCCAAAATACTTGAGCATATGGTGGATACAGTACTCTATTTTGAAGGCGATAAGATGCTGCCATACAGGATGCTCAGGGCTATAAAAAACAGATTCGGGCCTGTGGATGAGGTAGGAATATTTCAGATGAAAAGAGAGGGGCTTATCAGCGTGGAAAACCCCTCACAATTCTTTGTTTCTGAGAGGGGGGATATTGGTTCAGGTAGCACGTTATTTCCTTACATTACAGGTTCAAGGCCTATAGTGCTGGAGGTCCAGGCCATCACACCAAAGACAAGCTTTTCAATCCCCAAGAGGTTGTCCCTTGGTTATGACATGAACAGGCTATTTATCCTGATAGCTGTTCTTGAAAAGGTATTGGGCAAGCCGTTTTATGATAGGGACGTATACGTAAACGTAACAGGCGGTATGAGGGTAAACGAAACTGCTGTAGACCTTTCTGTTGCTGCCTCTATACTTTCATGCTACAGAGATATAAATATCGGTAAAGATACAGCGTTATTCGGTGAGGTAGGATTAACCGGTGAGATAAGGAGGGTCGTGAATATGGATATGAGGGTAAAGGAATGTGAAAGGCTGGGTATAAAAAGGGTATTCTGTCCAAGGGGTACAGAAGGGGCTAAGGGCATAGAAATCATTCCTTTGAAAAATGTAAAGGAATTGTACGAACACATCGTATGAATTCAGGATTCAGGAGTCAGAATTCAGAATAGAACCTGAAAAACTATATGCTTTTCTTTTATATTTTTAACTTCTGGATTCTGAATGCTGTCAGCTGAATTCTGAGTTTTAATTACGGCATTGAAAATTTTCTTCCCCTTGGCCTTATCGTGAGGACAGGACAGGGGGATTTTCTTACAACCTTTTCAGCAACACTTCCTATAAGGATATGTTCAATACCGCTCCTGCCGTGTGTTCCCATCACCACAAGGTCAATGTCTTCCTCTTTTATATAATCTATTATCTCGACGAACGTAACACCTGTTTTGACAATCTTCTTTAGAGGCATATCTATATCTTTTGTTACCTTTTCAAAATCCTTTTCTACCTCTTTTTCTATGTTTTTCTCAATTGCTACAAGATTTTCAGGGGTAAGAAAGGATTCATAGGGGGTGAAATAGTTTAAGTTTGGTATTATGTGTATTAAATGAAGTTCAGCATTAAATTTCTTTGTGATATTTACTGCATATTTGAGGATTTCGTCTGTAAACTCTGAAAAGTCAATGGGGCACACTATTTTTTTAAACATAGTCTTACCTCCCTTTGGTAATATTGGTTTTTATATATGTTATTTTTTATTTAGTCAAATATTTTTTATTTGTTTTAGAAAATCGGGTCGAAAAGTCAATTTTTTGGAGGTTTTTCTTCAAAATGATGGGAAAATAGTGGAAAACATTAAAAACCTGCTTGACAAAAATATCAAGGAATTGCTATATTTAAATTATAGATATAAATTATAGATAGTTGAAAAGAAGGAAAAAAGGGAACATCGATAAATATAAGTAAAAATAGTTAAATAAGGTGCCCTTCTATCAATGGATAGGGGCATTTTTTTGCGTTTTGGAGCAAGGAATGGCTATTGTAAATAACATTGAAATAAAGCATCTTATAGATATCGGTCTGGAAAAAGGCTACCTCACGCCTGATGAGATAAACGATTTCCTTCCCCAGAACATATTTTCCCCAGAGGAGATAGAGGATTTCTTTGATTTTCTTTCAGAGTCCAACATCGATATAGTTGAGACCATGAAGGAAAAGATTGAAACAGCTGAAGAGGAACCCCATGAATGGGGAGAGATAGAGAAGTTCCCATCAGAACGGACAGATAACATAATATGGGCATATTTAAAAGACATCGGCAGGGTATCTCTTTTAACATCAGAAGAGGAATATCTGATTGCTAAGAGGATAGAAGAAGGCGAGAGGAAGATAAGAAATTTATTATTCTACCTGCCCCAGGCCGTTCGTGAACTTCAGGAAATGGCAATGCAGTTGAAGAAGGATAACATCAACATTATTGATGTGATTAAGAACATTGATGAAATGAACTACACAAAAAAGGATGAGGAGAAATACAAAAAGAGGGCAATTTCCTTCATAAATAATGTGAAAAATATTTTTGAGAAAAGACAGGCGATACAGAAGAAACTGGCTGCTGCAGGGAGAAAAGGGAACAAACAGTATGAAAAAAAGCTGAAAAATATTGAACAAAAGATGGAAGAAACACTGATTGACCTCAAGCTGAACAAGAAAATCCTGGAAGAGATAATAAGAAAGATAGGGAAACAGTTACGTTTTCTTGACGAGAAGGAGATAAAAAGGGTTAAGAGAAGATTGATGGAAATAGGCGCGATAGAGAACGGGCTGAAGGTAGTGAAGAATAGGCTTATCCAGGCAAACCTGAGGCTTGTTATTAATATCGCAAAGAAATACCTCAACAGGGGCCTCTCCTTCCTTGACCTTATTCAGGAAGGGAACATGGGGCTCATTAAGGCGGCGGAGAAGTATGATTACCAGAAGGGGTATAAGTTTTCAACCTACTCAACTTGGTGGATCAGACAGGCAATCACAAGGGCAATTGCGGATTACGCAAGGACAATCAGGGTGCCTGTTCATGTACTCGAAACCATGAATAAGATTACGAAGGTCACTATATCCCTGCTCCAGGATCTGGGCAGGGAGCCTAACCTCGAAGAGATATCATTGAAGGCCGGGCTCCCCCTTGAGAAGGTAAGAAAGATTATGAAGGTATCAAACCAACCCATATCCATAGAAACCCCAATCGGTGATGATGAGTCGAAGCTTGGTGACTTTATCCCAGACCCCAAGTCTCCTTCACCCTTTGTGGAACTTGCGGGTATTTCGCTGAAAGAAGAGATAGATAAGGTTTTATCAACCCTCACCCCGAGGGAGGAAAAGGTCGTCAGGATGAGGCTCGGCATAGGGGAGAAGACGGATTACACCTTAGAGGAGGTCGGGGAGGTATTCGGCTTAACCCGTGAGCGCATCAGGCAGATAGAGGCAAAGGCCTTAAGAAAACTGAAACACCC
>JAPLKF010000170.1 GCA_026388215.1 Pseudomonadota bacterium
CCAGTTAATAGAATGATCAGAGTGTTTCCATCTTGACCGAAATAAATCCTGTAACCAGGACCAAAATCTACCTTATATTCAGAGACACCACCGCCAACGGACTGAACATTTGAAAAATTGCCGTATTGCAATCGGTAAAGAGCCGTTTTGACACTCTTCTGAATAAATTCAGGGGATTCTCAGGCAACGGCAGTTTGAAACCTGTCCGTTAGCGCCTGACGGCTCTGACCGAGCCGAAGAATATTTAGAGATGCATTATGGTCTCTATCTAAAACAGTATTGCAAAAGGGGCATTTGTGGATACGAACAGACAAAGATTTGGGGACTTTCTCCCCACAGGCAGAGCATATTTGACTTGTATTATGGGGTGGAACTTTGACTACTACCCTATCAGCATCTGCCGCTTTATAGGACAGAAAGTTAAAGAATATTCCCCAAGAACTATCAGATATGGATTTGCTCAAATGTCTATTTTTAACCATACCCTTAATGATAAGGTCTTCAATGAAAATGGTTTGAAAATTGTTTATGTAGTGATTAGCGACTTTATGCAGGAAATCCTTACGCTGATTGGCGATCTTCTCATGCGTTTTAGCAACAAGAAGCCGTGTATCTTTTCTTCTATTAGAACCTTTCTTTTTTCTACAAAGGCTTCTCTGTCTACGCCTCAAAAGTTTTTCAGACTGTCTAAAGTATTTAGGATTTTCAACGGAATTACCTTGAGAGTCTACCAGAAAATGTTTGATACCAACATCTATACCAATTTCCTGATTAGATATTGGAACTTCTTTAACAAGAACATTATCACAGGAAAAAGACACAAACCATTTATTAGTAGAACTTCTCCGTATAGTTACGGTCTTGATGTTGCCCTCTACAGGTCTGGACAGAAACAACTTAAACCTGCCGATATTTTTAACATAAAGGTATCTACCCTCAAGTTTCCATCCTGTTTGTTTAAGCGTGAAAGAATCATATCTATTTTTGGATTTAAAACGAGGAAAACCAACCTTGCCATTCTTTTGTTTAACTCTTTGAAAAAAGGATTTATATGCTTTATCAAGTCTTTGGATAACATCCTGCAAGACTTGAGAGCCTACAGCTCTATATTCAGCATAGAATTTTCTCAATACAGGCAATTGAGACATTTGTATATAAGCAGATACAGATTCTCCTTTTTCCTTATAAGCTTTTATTCTTTGTTCAAGAGATTGGTTATAGAGATTCCGACAGAGTTCAAGCCACTGATTACAATTAGCCTCTGTCTGTTTATTTATCTTGGCTTTATAGAGATATGTCTTTCTCATTTTCTGCTTTGTCCCTCTATATATTTTTTGATTGTTTCATTGCTGATATTCCCTGCTGTTGATACAAAATATGAACGTGTCCAGAGAGAAGGGAGTTTAAGCAAATGAGGAAATTCTTTGCGCAAGATGTTAGAACTGACACCTTTAAATGTTTTAACTATTTTATGAGCAGGTATCATAGGATAGGCAGATACAAAGATATGAACATGGTCAGGCATAATTTCAAGAGCAATAATACCAACCTCTATCTGTTTGGCTTTATCTTTAATAATTTGCATAAGCCTGTTTTTAACCTTGTCTACGAGAACAGGGTGTCTTCTTTTAGGACAAAATATCAAATGATAATTTATAAGATATACATGATGCTTGCTATGTCTATATTCCATGTCGATAATATAATATATATCAACAAGTTTGTCAAGAGCAAAATACAAGAAAGAAGATTAGCCATTCATCCCCTCACTAAAGTAAGGGGCTTTCTGGTTAGGAGTCTGTAAGGCAGCACAGTGGAGCACTAGCAAAAGGGCGTTCCAGCGAACTGTCCAAGATGAAGGAAAAGAAAAGGACAAGAAAGTGGGGTTCCCCCAGCTTCGTAAACCGAGGGACAAGGGATGCGACAACAAGTCTATGGCAACGGCTACTCAGGCCGAAGCAATTTTCGATGAATGGCGCGAAATCAAGGGGCTGCCGCCCGGAGGCGTAGCAGCCCTACGTTGAGGACCGTGCAGCCCCGAAGATGACAATACCAGGCGCAAAAAGCGCGAGGCCACCTCTCCCCCAGGCAAATCATGATTGTCTGCCTTTGTAATCCTTGTACCCAAACTTCTTCACTACCTCTATCTTTCCCTCATCCCTTATCACTGCGATATCGGGGAGATTGATTCCATTAAAGGTAGTGCTTTTCACTATGCTATAGAGGACCATGTCGGTAAAAACCAGCCTGTCTCCTCTCTTTAGAGGCTCATCGAAGGAATAATCGCCCATAACATCCCCCGCAAGACAGCTTGGTCCTGCGACTCTATAGGTATATTTCTTCTCATTCGGCTCAGCTGACTTCATTATGTACGGCCTGTAAGGCATAAGCAGCACATCCGGCATATGCGTTTCTGCCGATGCATCTATTTTTATAATATCCAGAACAGAGGAGATCAAGACTCCCGCATTGTAGACGCTGGCTTCACCAGGTTCGAGATATACCTGCACTCCGTATTTTTTCTTGAATGCGTTTATGAGTCTGATGAGAAGCTCCAGATCATAATCGTCACGCGTTATGTGGTGGCCGCCTCCGAAATTCACCCATTTCAGTCCCTTAATGTATTGTCCATAGAGTTTTTCGAAGGATTTCAGAATTCTTTCAAGGACGTCTGAATTTTGCTCACACATCGCATGAAAGTGTAGCCCATCCACTATGTTCTTATGCTTCGGGAATTCCTCGCTGAATGCGTCGTAGACTATTCCCAGCCTCGAATATGGCGCGCATGGGTTGTACATGTCGGTCGCGACCTCGGTGTGTCCCGGATTCACTCTCAAGCCTATTTCCAAGCCGCTTTCCCTTGCCATTTTCCCGTATTTATGAAGTTGATAAAAGGAATTGAATATGATGGAGTCAGAATACTTCAGTATCTGCCTGATTTCTTTTTCTCTGTATGCTGCCCCGAAGGTGTGCACCTCCTTCTTGAATTCTTCATAGCCAAGTCTGGCTTCAAGGAGACCACTCGCACACGTTCCGTCCAGATACCTGCTCATCATCGGAAAAGTAGCGAATGAAGCGTATGATTTCAAGGCGTGTAATACCTTGCAGCCTGTGCGATCTTTTACATATTGCAAGATCCGCATATTTTCTTCCATAAGGGTTTCGTCCAGGAGGTAAACAGGAGTTTCTATTACAGGGGCTTGCGTCGCCCCCTCCACCGGCAAAGCCTTATAGAGCCTTCCCCTCTCGCTCGCCGTGCTCGCTAAGGTAGATTTCCCCAGCCTGTGGGAATCTACTGTGCCGCTTGCGATACCGAGGAATCTTTTGTTTGCTGCCTTAAAACTTTTTTTCTTGGCGTCTTTTATTAGGCGCGTCAAGGACCTGAGCCTATTATTGCTCAGTGTCTCGAGTACCTTTCTTCTCGCATCGTCGGATAAAGAGCGATATTTGTCTACGGCACCTGCATCTTTTGCCAAAATTGCCCGGATTGTTTCTTCAATCTGTCTGTCAGCATCCATCAGATAAGCTTCACACCTTGTCTGGAAGCGCTGCATGCTCAACGACCTGCCAGGAAAGACCGTATTTATTCAATGCATCCATGAACTTGTCGGGGTCCAGCTGCTCTATATTATATACTCCAGCCCCTTGCCAGACTCCCGTGAGCATCATCATCGCCCCGATCATCGCGGGGACACCGGTCGTATAGGCAATTGCCTGTGTTCCGGTCTCCTTGAATGCCTCTTCATGATCACAGACATTATAGATATATCTGGTGATAGTCTTTCCATCCTTTTTGCCGGTCATAATATTGCCAATGACTGTCTTCCCTGTATATTTTGTTCCAAGGGAGGCGGGTTCGGGAAGTAGCGCTTTAAGAAACCTTACCGGAACAATCTTGTGCCCCTCGTAGTCAACCTCGTCTATTCGCGTCATGCCGACGTTCCTGAGCACCCTCAAGTGGTTGAGATAATTATCAGAGAATGTCATCCAGAACCTGGCGCTTTTCAGTCCTTTTATATTTAGAACAAGTGACTCGAGTTCTTCGTGGTAGAGAAGATAGCTTTCCTTTGCCCCTGCTACCGGGTAATCAAAGCCGAAATGCACGCTGCCTTCCTCGATTATCGAGGGCGTCTCTATCCATTTCCCTTTTTCCCAGTGTCGTACTACCTGTGTTACCTCCCGGATATTAATCTCAGGATTGAAGTTTGTCGCAAACACATGACCGTGGGTTCCGGCATTACAGTCCAGTATGTCCAGATAATGTATCTCGTCGAAGAAATGCTTCTGGGCATAGGCGGTAAAGACATTCGTTACACCCGGGTCGAATCCTGAACCAAGAACTGCCATGATCCCTTTCTGCCTGAACTTCTCCTGGTATGCCCATTGCCAACTGTATTCAAAGTGGGCTTCATCCAGCGGCTCATAATTGGCGGTGTCTATATAGTGCACCCCTGTGGCCAGGCAGACATCCATAATATGCAGATCCTGATAGGGAAGTGCAAGATTAAGGACAAGGTCTGGTTGAAATCTATTTATAAGATCGGTGAGTTCTGATACATTGTCGGCATCAACCTGTGCTATTTGAATGTCTCTGCCATACCGCTCATTGATATCTTTCTTGATCGCCTCACACTTGGAGAGTGTCCTACTTCCAACCAATATTTCCGTGAAGACTTCAGGAATCTGCGCGCATTTGTGTGCTGCAACGGTCGCTATACCTCCAGCCCCGATTATCATTATTCTTCCACGGTTCCTTATATTATTCATAAACGCTCTCCTGGGCAACAAATTGCATTTGCTTTATTTTATACTATTTTTTAGCTTAATATCAATTTCCAGGGTATAAAATCAATCATAAATGCTATGCAGACGCTGTTTTACACTATCGAAAATAAAGAAGGCTGAAAACTGTGTAAAAAAAATTACATATAGGCTCGCTGGGCTAAACTGCCTTGCGGGGAAATATATGGGGTCAAATCTTTATCCTTGACTTTAGACAAGAGACCCCCCTTTGACATTTAAAGCTATGACTCCCTGCCGTTGATTGGTAATCCTATGCCAGATACACCGAAAAGCCTCAGCAACTTGGTGTCTCTGCATGACGTGGCTTGTCCACATCGATATAACTTAAGAGCGTGTAGATTAATTTAGCGGCAAGAAAATCGGGAGCTTTAGAATTTGATGGACAAAGCTCAACGACATCAAACCCGACGATTCGTTTTGACTTCGAGACAGCAAAGAGGAGCTTCATAACCTGATACCAGCCTAAACCGCCCGGCTCGGGAGTCCCTGTTGACGGCATGATACCCGGATCGAAGACATCAAGATCAATGGTGATATAAACGCTATCAGTCAGCAAGCTAACTGCATTGTTTATCCATTTGTCAGAATCGTGTATCTTATGTGCAAGAAATATCTTTTTATTGTCAACGCCAGAGAGCTCTGAGACGTCCATGCTGCGTATTCCTACAGAAACAATGTTCTTAGTAAACTCACGAACACGTGTTATAACGCAGGCATGATTATAACGGGTTCCCTGATATGAGTCGCGAGAGTCGGCATGGGCATCAAGGTGCAATATGCTTAGATCCTTATAGTACTTGGCATAGGACTTGATAACGCCAATAGAAACCGAGTGTTCGCCCCCAAGGGTTACTACAAGCTTATTGTCTTTAAGATAACTTGCGACTGCCGAATCGGTTTTTTCTATCAAAACAGAAGAGGAGGCCGAATGGATCGGTTTGGCAGTAAAAATTCCCTTCCTGAAAACCTCGCTATCGGTCTCTATATCGTAGAGTTCGAGATATCGGGATGCCTCAATTATCGCTGCAGGGCCTTTGTCGGCACCTTTAAGCCATGTGCTGGTTTTGTCAAAAGGAATAGGTAGTATGACTGTAGAGGCCTGCGCATAATCAGTATTATTGTTGGGTAATCCACAGAAACTAAATGGATGTTTTGGCATTTCAGTCTATGATAAACACTGCTGACGCTAATACTGTGGTCCAGAGACCGTCTTTATTTCCCTCCGAGGACTGGCAAATATGTTTTGTTTTGAATATATTACCGCTCGCTCTATAAAACTGCTTGCGCTCATCCCATGCCTGGTTCGGATCAAAAGGAATGTCAAGTGTCGTTGCAAGCATTGTAGCCGCGAGATCTTCTGCGTATTCCCCTGAAACAATGGCTTTTTCACCGAAAGCATGATGTTCAGAAATATAACCGTAGTTGGTGAAATCCTTCGGCATGGCAAAACCAACTGATGCAGAAATAAGGCGGTTCGGTTCATTTGTCTCATTTCGAGACATTACGCAATAAGTAATTTGACCGGGATTGAGAAGTTTTAGACCGGCAACCTTTGAAAGAATCTTGCACCCAGGCGGGAATATGCTTGATACATAAACAAGATTACACTTCTCAATGCCCGCATTTCTTAATGCAACCTCGAAGGATGATAGTTTGTCTTTATGGACACCCACTCCTTTCGTAAAAAAAACTTTTTTTGGGGTCATTTTTGCATCCTCCAATCCAATCTAATTCCACAGGACTACGCCGGCGAATACAGCACCGATAGTGACAACTTTATATGTGATTTCTTTGCCTAATAAATCCATTTGACCCCTCTTCATCTCATCGGTTAATACGTGTCTTCCTAATGTTTTCACTCCATGGCCCTCCTTATGATTTTTTTTACCCCAAAGGGCACTAAAAATTAGGAGGCGAAGATACCCACAGAACAAAGGTCTTGTTCTTTCGCCTGTTTACTATATAATGCTTTTTTGTTGCTTCAAAATAAAAGCATTCTCCTTTCTTTAGTTTATATGCCTTCTCACCAAACACAAGCTCAATACTCCCTGATACGACAAAACCAAATTCCTCACCCTCATGCGGTTCTTCTTCAGCCG
>JAPLKF010000171.1 GCA_026388215.1 Pseudomonadota bacterium
GGCCAGGGACCGCTCAGCAGGTATCTGAAATCGCAGTATGTAGTCCGTATTTTGCCAAATATTTCCCTGAAATGAGCAATTCTTTCCTTCTCCACGAGGTATGCGGCATCAAGAAGGAGGTTCTCTGTCTGCAACCTTTTATAGCTCCTGTCTGCAATGTATCCATTCAACATGTTATTAATGCCTTCGATGCTCCGGTCCGCCTCATGCTCAAATGCGTTATCAACCCTGTATTCAATGAGTTTTTCTTCAAGCAGGTTCCTTCCGGGCGATGCGCCGTTGGTCTGTCTGATACTGCCATCCCCATTCATCCCCTCTATAATACGGGCCTTTACTTCTTTGCCGTTCCAGAGGACCTTCAAGCCGATTTCGACCTTTCCGCAAAGCCTCTGCAGGTTAATTTTGAATTCATCATAAAGGCGCTCCATCATGAGGATGACATCTCCCTCTTTTCTGAAGACCGTATGAAATCTCATGGGGAGTACCGTATAGTGCTCCATCAGTTTCTCTATTGCCTTTTCGTGGACCATTATTGTCTCCGCATCGGTTTCTACCTTTCCTTCCAGATTGCTCGATACAATACCGATATCGTTATAAGGGATATTATAAACAGAAGCCCCTTCCAGCCCTGAGATGGACTCATTCAACTCTTCGGTAGCATCAATAATGCAGTATGTATAGATCCTCATAGGTTTTTCCCATTAACCCGCTTCTGCAAAAGGCGCTCCCCTAAGCTTCTCCATTGTCTCAACAGAGCTCAGTAGAACCTTAAGTCCCAGATAGACGAGATCAACGTCTGCCACGGAAATAACAATATCTCCTGATATGACCACACCCTTGTTCAATGCTCTGTCCAGAATTTCTAAAAGCGTTATATCTCTCGTTTTTGAAATCATCTTATTTATTTTTCATCCTTTCACCCATACTTTTTTAAGGGGGGCCTCCCTCTTTGCTTTGCTTTGCCTAAAGTAATATCCATATAGGAAAGCTTTAGTATCGGGGGAGGTCTGTGGAGGGATGTTGCTACCTTTATGTATCATCGGGTTTGCTCCTCATTATTTCCATTTTTCCTTATAGAATCTAATTCAAGAACTGTTTTATCAACTAAAATGCAGAAATTATACGGTGGCCATGGGCCTGTGCAGTCTATGCTTATCCCCTTCATTTTATATATTGCTTGAATCGACTTCACCGCTTCAACAAATCCATTGACATTATGTTGATTAACTAAAAATGCCACATTAAATATCATTTCATCATTTCTTTCTGTTACTTCTTTTGGTAATAATCTATTGATATGGGTTTTGAGGCTTTCTTTGCTGAGCCTTTCAAAGCAGAACCCGCAATATTCATTAATCTTTGCCTGGACAAGCTTGTTGAGCGTTTCGTCCTTTTTCTTTTTCAAAAGAAATGCCTTACCGGGCGAAGCAGATTCAATTTCTTTATCTATTTTTAAAAGCTCTTCATCTTCTTTAATAAGGGCTTTTTTTAATTTACCCATATCACAATAAATTTTAACCCCCCATTCTTTTTTGTCCTGTAAATTTTTTAAATGCATTTTAAGTTCTGTTCCATGTTTTTCAAGCATCGTTTTTAAACTGTCATCAGTATAAAATAATGTTGCAAATCTAAAAGGTATTACGCATGTTTCCTTCATAACCCCTTCTATTATCATTTCGTGTAATCCAGCTTTATTTTTGAGCCACTCCATATCATCCAAATTCTTCTTTAAATGTTCATCATCGAACTCCTCTTGCGGAACATTGCTCACTACAGCATATAGACTGTTGTGATGGATAGTATGCAAGCTGTCATCTAAGCTTTTCAGTTCCTTCAATTCCGGAGCCTTTTCTGTAACACAATACAAATAAATAATGTTATCCATCCTTTACGCCTTAAAAGGTTTAACTTGCTTGTTTCATCTGTTCTTCTCTTTCATAGGACTCTACTTCCAGATTTGCGTCTACCCTGACTTTGTAGATATTTCTATCATTTACCCTGGTAGGCAGCCCGAGCGACTTTATAAATGAACTTTCCTCATACACTTCTGCTTCTGCCTCCCAGCCATCACCAGAGTTAGTAATCCTGATAATTTTTGCATCTTCAACGTTGAGCACTTTTTTTAAAAATTCTGTAACTACCTGCATAGCTTTGTCTAAACGAGCCACTTTACACCTCCTCCTCTGCTTCTTTCATTCTTCTTATGGATTCAAGGTGAGCTAAAAGCTCTTTTTCTTGTCTGTCGTATTCCTCTCCATCAATTTCATCCAGCTCAAACCGTAGTTGTAATTCCATTAGCTTTTCCTTGACACGACCTTCGTCGGATACCTCCCTCTCAGCTACTTCATTAATTTTGTTGCCAAGCCATATAAGACCTTTCAATGGCGAAAGCAGTATGTCATCAATCAGAAACATATCAATACCCTCCTGTTTCAATCACAAGATTAACAAAGTTAAATGGTGGTATTATCCCGATATACTTAAACAGCATCTTTTCGCCATAATGTTCTGCAAGCTCATTGACCCTACGATCAAATTCTTTTTCTTTCTTCTTCTCTACTAAAAAAGCAGCATTCAACACCATACGATCCCCATACGCAGTGCTTGTTTTAAATTCTACTGACAAGGGCGACAGGGTATTCAAAATATGTTCTTTGTCAATCTCTTTTTCTTTTTGCAGGGCATTTTCAACCATCCTGCCTATTTCCGTACGTTGATAGTGGGTCTTTTCAGGCGGGAGGGATGCAACTTTCTCTTTTAGTACCCTTATATCTTCGTATTTCTTTAGGATGCATTTATAGATAAGCTCCTCTTTGTATAGTGCCTTAATTCCAAGCTCTTTTTTGTCTTCAAGCATAGTGAGTAATTCTTCAAATCTATCGTATTCATTTTCAAGGATATGCTTTATCTTCTCTTCACCTTCAGCAATTGTCCCGAACCTAACAGGCAGAACAGTAAATTCCTCCATAAGCTTCTCTATCACCTTCTCGTGTGCAAGGGTATTCTCCCTCGAAACCGGATACTTTATGACCGGGGAATCGCTTACTACTGCCCCCAGATTCTTGAAGCAAATAGCATATACTTCATCTCCTCTACCCCCGATCCCTATGTTTCCAAAACTTTCCTGCCCATTTGTTTCAACAATGCAGTATATATATTTCCCTTCTTTCACCACTTTATCTTACCCTCCGCTCTCTTATTACTTCAGTGAATAGTCGTTAGTGAACAGTGAACAGTTAAAGACATTTTATCAAGCTCATTGTCATTACTCTTTTGCCATATCTTCAAATCCTTGAAATTTTTAATCTTATCTTCCATAACTATTCACTTTTCACTGTTCACTGCCTTCATTTCTCCCACTCTTCAGGATAAATCACTATATTCAAAAAGTTGAAAACAGGGAATGGTCCTGTATATCTGAACTCAGTCCTGTCATAATACCTGCCGCCAAGGTCTTCTAAGATATTGTCAAATTCTTTCTCCCTGCCTCTATCTATTAGGAAAGCAGCGTTGATAAACATCTCTTCAAGTACTGTCCTGTTCAGCCTATAATCAATTGAAGCTTTTCTTAAGACATTCACAATAGTTTCTGCCTCTGCTTCTTTCTTTTTCTGGAGTGCTTTCTCAACCATCCTCCCAATATCTATAGTAGTTTTTCTATCTTTCTGGTCTTTACTTCTTCCCATCTTTCTCTTTACATGCTCAATATCTTTGTCTTCCACGGCAATTTCTCGAAAAATAATTTCCATATTTTTCCATACGCCTTTGATACCTAATTCCACCTTGTTGTTCATATCCTTGAGAAGGTTTCTAAATTCACTATTCCTTCTGTCAAGAAGGTTTCTTATCTCGTCAGCAGAAGGTGCAACAGTTCCAAACCTTACAGGGAGTATGCTCTCGAATTCTTTCATCACCTCTTCTATAACCTTTTCATGGGCAAGTAAATTTTCTCGACTTACTACAAATTTTGTCACTGGATGATTACTGACTACCATGCTGAGATCGCCATAACCAATAGTCAAAACCTCATCGCCCCTTCCACCTATGCCGATGGGGCCAAAGTTTCTTTCCTGCATTGTTTCAATAATGCAATAAATATATTTTCCTTCTTTCTCCATTTTACTCTTTTACCTTCACCAACAGTGTATTCCCTGAAATGCCTCCGCCTGCTTGCTCACAGGCAACGCAGTATTCAACAAGTGTTTTGTAAGCCTTTGTAATATTGTTAAATTCTTTTTCTATAGATGGGTTATCAGGATTTCTATCAGGGTGTGATAAAAATGCAGATTTCTGGTATGCCTTTTTAATTTTTTCCCTGCTTGAAATATCATCTAAGCCAAGAATGTTTTTTGCCTGCTCTATTTCCTCATGGCAAATCTTCTTTACCTCAAGGGTATAAAAGCTGTAGGGAGGTAATGGGCTGATGTATTTGAAATGCAACCTATCCGATAATCCGTCATTTAACTCATCAACCTTTTTCTCAAAGTTATCCTCATTGCATTTGCTAACAAGAAAGGCCGTATTGAGTACCATACCATCATCCATAAGCTCGTGTGCTTTGGAGCCATAGCTCAACGCCTCCAAAGCGCTCTGTATTTGAGATGCATATGCCTTTCTTTTCTCATCCAGTATTTTCTTTACCATATAGCCAATTCTCATCTGGTCTTCTAAGGTCATCTTTTTAGGATTGGCTAAAAGCCTTTCCTTAATCTCCTTTATTTCCTTTTCTTCGCCAATCTCCTTGAGCACTGAACCCAGATCGTTCCAGAGGGCCACAACATCAGTTTCAATTGTATCCCTCACCTTTCCAAAAATTTCTTTTATCATATTGTAGCCATGGGCAAGAATCTCCATTACTTCATCTTCGTCAGAAGCAAAAAATCCTAATCTCATAGGTATAATTGAATATTCAGACATTACCCCTTCAATGACCCTTTGATGTTTGACAAGCTGTTTTGCCAATGTGTCTCTAAATGTATGACTAAAATCAATAATCTCTGAATCAGCAACCAAGGCTGAAATGTCTTTATAGGGAATCGTATAAGCTAACTCATCACTTTCAAAGGACCTTCTATCGTTAGAACCTAAAACCCCGTATAAATACTTTCCCATCTCTGCCATATTTTATCCTCCCTGATTATCTATTTCAGATTGCAGATTGCAGATTGCAGATTTAAAATTTCGCATTCTTAAATCCGAAATCCGCAATTGTTTCTCATAGCTCATAGTTTAACCCTTAAGAGAAGCCCTCTGGCTCTCTGCTATCTTTAACGCTTCGTCAAAATGTTTCTTTGATATTTTAAGTTCAACGTTTTTTGCCTTTTGCCTTTCGCCTTTCTGCTCT
>JAPLKF010000172.1 GCA_026388215.1 Pseudomonadota bacterium
GTCTGTTAAATAACCGGTAAACGGTGAAAAACAGATATATGCAAAAAGATAGGCGTTAAAAATATCACCCGCCTGCCTTCTCGTAAACCCCAATGTTCTAATCATCTCCGGAAGAACAACCCCATATCCCAGACGAATCCCGTAGTTGATGAAGAGGTCAAAAAAACACACGATGAGTATAATCGACGCCCAGTGGATTGCGGGATTCTTTTTGTCATCACCAAAACTCATTGTAACCCTCCTCCATATAATTATTATATATTACCCTGAATTTATTCCAGCTATTTCATTTAAACGCCAAGGTAAATAGTCTTTACCGCTTCATCCTCCAGCAGTTCACCGGCTCTTCCTGCAAGTACTATACTTCCTGTCTCTAACACATATCCCTTATAGGCGAGTTTGAGGGCCAGTTTAGCGTTTTGCTCAACTAAAAGTATACTCACGCCCTCCTGGTTAATTGTATTCACGATCTTTCCAATCATCTGGCTCATAAGGGGGGACAGACCTATTGACGGTTCATCAAGGAGCAACAACGTCGGTTTGGACATGAGAGCTCTTCCTATTGCCAGCATCTGCTGCTCACCCCCACTGAGGCTCCCTGCCCGCTGTTTTCGCCTGTCCTTTAACACGGGAAAGTACTCAAAAACCCTTTCCAGTTCTTTATCTATTTCTCTTCTATTCTTCTGTAAGTAGGCCCCCATCACAAGGTTTTCTATTGTACTCATGCTCGGGAAAAGCCTTCTTCCTTCAGGTACGTGGCTGATGCCTAACCTGACTATATCTTGGGGTAACAGATTATCAATTCTCTTTCCTTCAAACAATATCTCACCGGTGGCGGGGTTTTTTAAACCCGATATTGTTTTTAAAATAGTGCTTTTCCCTGCACCGTTTGCACCGATAAGGGTAACGATTTTTCCCTTTTCAACTTCAAAAGAAACGTTCTTTACTGCGAGCACCTTCCCATAGTAAATGGTTATTCCTTTTGCACTGAGTATCATTCTTCCACACCCAAATACGCTTCAATAACCTCTGGATTTTGCATAACCTCTTGTGGTGAGCCTTCAGCAATCTTTTCACCGAAATTTAATACGATGACCCTGTCACAGATACTCGTCACTGCTCTCATATTATGTTCAACCAGAAGTATGGTCTTCCCTTTCTGTCGAATTTTTGCTATTCGACCCACCATATCTTTGACCTCCTCATGGCTCATGCCTTGCAGTGGCTCATCCAGAAGTAACAACTTTGGTTTCGCGGCTAAAGCAATAGACACTTCAAGGCGCCTCTGCTGACCGTGAGGTAGGTTCCTGGCAAACGTTTCTTGCTGTTCGGTAAGCCCCATAAATTCTAAAATGTCTCTGGCTTCTTCTTCAGAATTTGTTTCCTTTATACGAGTTGAATGGGTTTTGAATAGAGAGCCCCATAACCGTATCCCTGATTTTTGATGTGTACCGAGAATAACATTCTGAATAGCAGTCATTTCTCCAAAAAGGTTTGTAAGCTGGAAGGTTCTCACTGCGCCCAATTCAGCTATTTTATTTGGTTTTAGACGGTCTATCTTTTTACTAAAAAAAACTATCTCTCCATGTGTTGGCCGGAAGGTACCTGTAATCATATTAAACACGGTTGTTTTCCCCGCACCATTAGGACCAATTAATCCTAAAATTTCCCCCTCATTAATCTCGAAGTCTAAGGTGTGTACGGCAATCAGACCACCGAAACGTTTTGTCAGATTTTTTACTTCGAGCAATGGCATATCTCTTTAATCTTCACCTCTCTTTGGTGGTTTACTAAGCAAGAATGAAACAATACGAGGCAGACTTATAAGGCCTTCTGGCATAAATCTTATTATTATAACTATAATTACACCATACATTAATAGCTCATATAACCCGAACTGGCGGAGAAAAAAATGGGATACTATCATTAAAAAGCATGTACCTATGACAGGACCGAAAACATTACCCATCCCTCCGACTACTACATATGCAATCGGAGCTAAAACTGCATGGATGGAGAAATCGGTGGGCGTTATAATTCCCACAAAATGAGCGTAAAGGCTACCAGCCATTCCTGCAAAAAAACAACCAATAGCACAACCAAGTATCTTAAATTTCATAGAACTTATACCTATAGATTCAGCAAGGCTCTCCGATTGGCTTATAGCTTTAAACACCATGCCTAACCTTGATAAATCTATCCTGTGCATAATCAAGACAGTGAATACTACCAAAATCAGTA
>JAPLKF010000173.1 GCA_026388215.1 Pseudomonadota bacterium
CAAGTATCTTAAATTTCATAGAACTTATACCTATAGATTCAGCAAGGCTCTCCGATTGGCTTATAGCTTTAAACACCATGCCTAACCTTGATAAATCTATCCTGTGCATAATCAAGACAGTGAATACTACCAAAATCAGTACCAGATAGTAGAAGTGTATATTAGAGTTAAAGTTTATATTTAATAAACCGGTGATGTTTATGGAAGGACGGGGGATATTTGTCAATCCTGGAATACCCCCAAATAGACCTATCCAGAAATTACTTAGTAGCATTCGTACAAGTTCGGCAAAAAGAAATGTAAAAAGGAGAAAATATGCCCCACTGAACCGTAATGTGAGTAAACCGATAGGAAGAGACATAATCGCTGATGCAATCATTGCTATAGGTAGGGCAGACCAGAAACAAAAGGACAGCCTCATTACCAGTAAAACGGATGCATATGCTCCGATGCCCATGAAAGCGGCATGACCCAGGTTAAGCTCTCCAATATTTAATATGGTGTTTAAACTGCAAGCAAAAATTATATTAGTCAGTAAAGCTATATAACCAATATATACCGCTATACGTTTTTTAATCATGACCTAAAAGTCCTTGAGGTCTCACAATTAATATTATGATGATAAGGGTAAAGGTAAGAACGCTTACTGTAGGAACGTTAAAAAACAGGCAACCAAAACTTTCTATAAAGCCAAGCACAAGACCCCCGAGCATAGCACCAGGGATGCTCCCCATGCCCCCGAGAATCACTACAAGGAAAGCCTTCAAAATAACCTCGCCCCCGAGAAAAGGGTTAATAACGAAAATAGGTGCCATTAACGCACCTGCAGCAGCAGCTAATCCACAACCAATACCAAATGATAAAGCACTTATACGGCTTACGTGTACCCCTTGCAAGGCGGCTGCTTCCTTATCCTGGGCAACGGCACGTATAGCTTTGCCTACTTTTGTCCGAAGAAGAAAGATATTAAGAACTACGACCAAACCTATACCGATAATTATTGCAGCCAGTCTCTCTGCAGTTATAACAACACCTCCCATGTTTATTATGCCTTTAAAAACAGAAGGTACATCTTTATCCAGATCCCCGAAGCATATGACTGCCAACATCTGAAAAACCCAGGCTAGTCCAACAGCTGCAATCAAAGAGGTTAACGCTTCTTTAGGGCGTGTAGTTAAAGGCCGGAAAATAATCTTTTCAAGAAGAACTCCGAGAAATCCCACCATGATTACTGCTGCGATTAATGTTGCAAAATAATTAAGACCAAATAACCCAAATAAGTAATAAGTAACATAACCGCCAAGCATATACATTTCACCGTGGGCAAAGTTAACGATACCCATAATCCCAAAAATCAGGCTAAGCCCAAGGGCAATGAGTGCGTAGTTCAATCCAAGCATTACGCCATTAAGACCGCCCTGTAAAAGTAAAGACAGTTCCATTTCACTTACCTCTTAATTTTTTGCACTAAACTTCATACAATACGCTCAGCATTATCTTTACCCGGTATTTCGTCGTCTATTAGTGTTGAGTAAAAAAGCAGCGGGAAGGCATTTAGCCTTCCTCGCTCTCTTTTTACTACATGAAAATTAACATCTACCTTTATCAGGTTTTAATATTCTGGTAACCCTAATCCTGGCAACGGCAACCATTCTATCTCAACAACCTTACCCCCTCTTGCTTGGGCGAGCATCATGCGGTGCACAAATTGACGATCGATGCCGTATTTTTGCTTTCCAACAAGAACGAAAGGCCCAAATGAGGTATTAAACTTGTGTGTTTTCTCTACAACCTTTGATACTGCATCTGTATCGGTAGTACCTGCTTTTACCATGGCCTGTGTAAAGATTTCAAGCATGGCGTATGAGGTTACGTGATGAGGAGCCAGAGGCTCATTAAATTTTGCCATGTATCTTTTAGCCAAGGCCCTGGTTTCAGGACTACTCTTAGGACCTTCCAAGTCCTGACCATAGGCAAACCACAAACCTTCAGCAGCTTCTGTACCGCATAGCTGGATAATTTGAATAGGGTTTGTACCACACGTCCATGCCTTTGCTCCTTTGTAACCAAGCTCGTAAAGCTGTTTCACTATCATAGCTCCATCACCAGGAGCGGTAACAGCCACATCTATAAGGTCAGGTTTTTTCGCCAGAATCCTTGTAAGAAATGGGTACATGTCCTTCGTACCCCGTTCGAAAAACTCTTCAGCAACTATCTCCATACCATTAGCCTTTGCTGTTTCTCTCACTGCAGCGGCTGTATCCCATCCACTTGTATCATTCGGATTAATCTGGGCTACTTTCTTTATTTTAGGATTGTTCCTTGCTATCCATGTATACATTGCTGGAGCGATCTCGTTCTGAGAAATCGTTTGCCTGAATGAGTAAGGTTTGTCAGGACCCAAGATCTCTTTACCCCACCATAAGCTTGTAGTGATGACCTTTGCAGGCTGGGTAATCGGTAATTCAGCCATTCCGGTTGCTGCAATTACACCACCAATTAAATACTGTATCTTGTCCCGTGATACCAGCCTAGTTGCATTGGCTGCTGCCTCAGAGGGTGAACCTTTATGGTCATAGGATATGGTTTTGATTGTGTATACATCTTTTCCTATTTTAAGCCCACCTGCTTTATTGATGTCTTCAGCAAAAAAGTCATTCATTCTTGAAAGCCCCAGACCCCATCCTGCTGCTGGCCCAGAGAGAGGCAGAGTTGTTCCGACTTTCAGGATTTTTTCTGCCGCTATTACATTATTGACCTGTCCAATCATTAACGGGACAAACAGCATTAATAACGAAAATAAAATTATTATCCTTTTCTGTTTCATTGTAAGGCCCTCCTTTTTATTTTGTGTATTGCTTGAAATCACCTCCTTCGAACACATCCGGTGAATTCCTTGATAACCATATTAGCATATTTCCTCTCCCACCGTTATATTATTACCTATAATCTATTTCTTCTTAACCCGCACTAAAGGTGTTTTATACGCTGTCCTTTCAATCGTCCCAGAAGGAACCAGGTTTGCTTCAATCCTCACGGTTAATAATTCCCTGACTTTATCTTCAATATCCCATTTTAGCTTTTTAGGGTCGTGCTCCGATGATTCTACTTCAATATCCACGGGGATGGGTGAGTCAAAACGGACCTGTCCGGCAAAGTCCTTCACTACTTGGATATATCCGGTAAGTTGAAGTTCGAAATGTTTAACCACTACATCCCTGATTGCGGAAGGAAAAACATTCATTGCCTTGTAGATCAGCATGTCATCAACACGCCCGATGCAGCGGATTCTCGGGGACGTTCTGCCACAGCGGCAATCCACCCCTTCAACACGGATATAATCATGGGAGGCATATCTTATGATCGGGGTCGCCTCTCTCACTATGGTTGTATATATGGGTTCTCCACAAACTCCAGGTTCCCATGGGAGATGAAGTCCGGTCTCCGGATCGGTGAGTTCCACCATCACGTATTTCTGGGCAGTAAAATGCATCCCATTCTCTTCTTCGCATTCTGACCACATACCGGGCATGACATCGGCCAATCCCATGATCTCCCTTACTGTGTCTGCGCCCCATAGCTCCTTGATTCGACGACGTATTGGTTCCTCGCCGAGACCTGGCTCACCTCCACCTAAAATCTTTTTAATTCCCAGGTCTTTTGCATCAATGCCGAGGTATTTCTTGCAGTTCTCTGCCAGATATAGATCAAAAGAGGTAGTCCCGAGGATGGCGGTACAATACATGTTCCGCAATGTTTCAAAAAGTCTCTCTGTTGCAAGTCCACCTGCCCAGACAACCGTTGCTCCGATATGTCTCATCCCTCCAAAATATGGCTCACCACCGGCAAAAATAGGGGTGCCTACCACATGAGCTACAATATCACCCTTCCTTATACCTGCATTATAGGTGAAGGTGGCAAGGGCATCCCTCCATGCTTCCAGGTCTTTCTGGGTAATGCCATAATAGACTGGACGACCCGTAGTACCGGAAGATGATATAACCTGAACGATGTCTTCTGTTTTTGCAACCTGAATAGTACCGAGAGGAGTACCCCTGTCACTTTTTTGCTGTGCATCGCGTATCTCGTTTTTCGTCATTACAGGGACTTTGGTTAAAGCTTCAAATGATGTACAGGAGTCAATCTCTTTTAAATGATTCTTATAGAAAGCAGAGTTGTCCTTGGTATAGGCAAGAAGGGTATTAAATCTGTCAAGCCAGTATTTATGCAATTCATCCCATGGCATTGTTTCAAATTCATGGTTCCAGAAATCGCCCATACATCCTCCCGTTTTAAAAATTTTCCTTTCACGGAGTTCGCATTTTGTTGAACTCTTCTATGAAGTCCCGCACCATATCCTCTAATGAATAGCTGAAATACCATCCCCACTCTTTTTCTGCTTTATCGCCTTTTATGATTCTCGGGATAGTTTTCAGTATATTTATCGCATCGGGATCAGGTTTAAAGGTGATCTTCGCCTCAGGAAAATATCTCTTTACCACGTCCACAAGTTCCTTTGCCGTTGATGGTGGCATTATCTGTCCTACGTTGTACATACGGGTGAAAAGTTTTTCTTCTGGTGCATCGTAGAGCATTATCAAGCTTCTCACTGCATCTTTTATGTACATCATCGGCATTACAGTATCTTCCGGCGCCCAGACCTTGAAAGGTTCCCCTTTAATAGCTGCTTCTATAAGCAAGGGATTATACTGAGCTATACCTGCAGATGCAACACCGGGACCGATGAGTTGGGGAAACCGCACTCCGCGAAAATCTATTCCGAATTTTCTCGAATAATAGAGCCCCAACAACTCACCGAAAACTTTTGTAACCCCATACATGATGATGGGCCTCTGTACAGTCTCTTCGGTAACTATGGTGTCATGACTCACACCATAGGACCCGATAGAGCTTGTAAAGAGAACCTTCTTCACTTGAAATAGTCTGGCAGCCTCCAACACATAGAAAGTACCAAGGGCATTGATGTTCACAGAGGCCCAGGGATTTGCTTCAGAAGGAACGGATAAAATAGCTGCTAAATGGAAAATTGCATCTATTTTGTTATCTTTCACTACATTTAACACCACAGGCCAGTTGCTCACATCCCCTTTCACGAACACAAAATTTTCAGAGGTGATTTTCTTGAATGACTCGTTGAGAAAAAGGTCGAAGACAACAACTTTCTCCCCCCTATTGAGTAATTCTTTTGTCAGGTATGCGCCTGTAAAACCACCACCACCGGTGATTAACACTGCCATACTCTACTCCTTAAAAGGTTTAGATGTTTAGTACCTCTAAACAACATTGGCAAAAAATTACAGCCTCTTGTATGAGTAAATTACTATAAGCAATCTTGCCTTCTTATCCCCTATACTTCTTCCTGAGTGAGGGATATCTGCGTCGAAATAGACACAATCTCCCTCATTGAGAACATGGCTTTTTCCTTTGTAAAAAAACTCTAACTTCCCTTCGAGGACATACAGAAATTCTTCACCTTCATGCCTAAAATCTGCATGGATATCTGCTTTCTGCTCAAATCCAACGGTAACATATAAAGGCTCCATATTTTTGCCTTTTTTATTCGGTGCAAGGTCTTCGTATATATAGCCGTATGCAGTCCCTTGTTTGTCCATCGTTAAATGTTCATTATTCCTGGTAATAGACATCTCCTGATATTGAATAGATTCTGGTGTCTTTGAGAAAAACTCGGTAATATCTACACCCAAAGCCTTTGAAATTTTCGAAAGTGTATAGATCGGTGGTGGATTCTTTGAATTTTCAATCTGCGAGAGATAGCCTTTGGTAAGGCCACTTAATTCTGCTACTTTTTCCAGGGTAAGATTTTTGATTAACCGGATTTCTTTTAATTTCTGGGTGATGATTTTTTCATCCATGACTAAATTTACACTTTTTAATGTTTAGCATTAGTAAACTTCTTTGTCAAAGGATTTTTGCTACTG
>JAPLKF010000174.1 GCA_026388215.1 Pseudomonadota bacterium
CTATTCTCTCTTCCCGAGGCTCAAAGAAAGAAAAAAGCAGACCGCAGGAACGCTCTCCGGGGGTGAACAACAGATGCTTGCCGTGGGCAGGGGACTTATGTCATTACCCAAGTTGATGATGCTTGATGAGCCATCCCTGGGTCTCGCCCCGTTCCTGGTGCAGGAAATATTCACTATTGTAAAACAAATCAATGAAGCGGGAGTAACGGTTCTTTTAGTGGAACAGAATGTAAGACAGACTCTCGCAATAGCGGATAGGGTCTACGTACTGGAAAACGGCAGGATTGTTCTCCAGGGCACTGGCAAAGAATTGTTGAACAATGAACATGTTAAGACAGCCTACCTGGGTGTTTAGACGAAAAGAACGATTTTGAAAGCCTGAAAACCGAACTGAAAAAACTACGAGAGTGTTAAAATATAAAAGGATTAATGGGCAAACAGTTATACTTTTTATTTTTGCCTCTTATCAAAACCACATTAAAAAAACGATTTACATATTTCTGCCAAAACAAACTAAATATGTTGAATTTGCCATGAATTAAAGGTAAAATTCCACGTCAAAAGGACCCATAACAAAATCCATGAAACAAAAAAACCATACAGAATCAGAAATTCCAGAGCACGAGCAAACCTTTTTAGAGAAGATTAAGCACAGATTAATCGGTGCACCTCGCGATATCAATGAACCTTCAATCTTCCACAAATTATCCCTCATTCCCTTACTTGCATGGATTGGCCTTGGAGCAGATGGTCTTTCATCCTCCTCATATGGTCCTGAAGAAGCATTCAAAGCGCTCGGTTCTCATACATATATTGCTCTCTTTTTGGGGTTGGCTACTGCACTAACAGTCTTCATCATCTCCTACGCTTACTCCCGCATTATTGAGCACTTCCCGCATGGTGGTGGTGGTTATATAGTAGCAACCCATACCATTAATGAAAATGTAGGTGTTGTCTCTGGTTGTGCACTTCTGGTTGATTATATGCTGACTATCACCGTATCACTTGTCTCCTGCGGAGATGCAATTATTCTTTGTAGTTTTTTTAATTATTTTTCTTGTTACTATGAATCTTAGAGGTGTAAAGGAATCTGTTACAATCCTTGCCCCAATTTTTATTATTTTTGTCATTACCCATGTGTTATTGATTGGTTATGGAATCTTAAGTCATGTACCACAAATTAAACCTCTCTACGGTGAACTAAAAGGAAGTTTTAGACAAGACTTATCAGTTTTAGGGATGGTAGGCATATTTTCAATTTTTTTACGTGCCTTTTCCTTAGGTGGTGGTACATATACCGGTCTTGAAGCAGTATCTAATGGTATGCAGATTATGCGTGAACCAAAGGTTCATACAGGTAAACGTACTATGGCATATATGGCAACATCCCTTGCCCTTACAGCTGGCGGCCTGTTCTTCTGTTATTTCATGTTTAGAATACAACCGGTCGAAGGGAGAACACTCAATGCTATTCTTGCCGATAGTATGTTTGGTAACTGGCCGCTGGGCTACTGGCTGGCGTTAATCACAATCCTTTCTGAAGGTGCCCTCCTCATAGTAGGTGCCCAGGCAGGGTTCATAGATGGTCCAAGGGTAATGGCCAACATGGCTGTAGACTCATGGTTTCCCCGTCGCTTTGCAGCACTCTCTGAAAGGTTTTCCATGCAGAATGGGGTTCTTGTAATGGGCGTAGCTGCCCTTGTATTACTTA
>JAPLKF010000175.1 GCA_026388215.1 Pseudomonadota bacterium
ATGAAGGAAATAAGGGTTCATGGAAGAGGTGGTCAGGGAGGCATGGCCGGTGCGAGGATGCTGGCGGCTGCCTTTGTCCATGAAGGAAAGTGGGCCACAAGTTTTCCTGAGTTTGGTTTTGAAAGACGTGGCGCACCAGTAAGGGCTTTTGTTCGCGTTGATGATAAACCAATCAGGGAAAAAATGAAAGTATATAATCCTGATTGCCTTTTAGTGATAGACCCTGTACTTATAGGCTCTAAAACAACATTTGAAGGGTTCAAACCCGGAGGGATCCTTGTCTTGAATGGACATGAAGCCGGTTCCTATCCTGAAATGAATTTGAGTGTTGTTGGTTATGTCAACGCCACGAAAATAGGTTTGGAGGAGATAGGTATTACAGCTACAAATACATGTATGCTCGGCGCTTTTGCCCGTGCTACAGAATGGATAGGTCTCAATTCTATTCTGTCAAGTCTGTCAGAATACTTTAGCGGCGACCTCCTTAAGAAAAATATAAGGTGTGTTGAAAGAGGATTTAACGAAACAACAGTTCTACGGTACTGAAGGAGAGATTATGCAGTTTAAAACAAAATTAGACGCAGCCTGGGCTTATCCAACAAAATTGTTTGTGGTAAACGTCAGCGAGTGGAGATATATGAAGCCGGTAGTTAAAAGAGCAAAGTGCTGTCATTGTGAAATCTGCAGCCTCTATTGCCCCACCGGCTGTATAGAGGACATGGGAAACTACTTCGGGGTTGATCTGGATCATTGCAAAGGTTGTGGATTATGTGCAAAAACGTGTCCAGTCCATGCTATCAAGATGGTAATGGAGGTATGAGGTGAATGATGGGTTGAAATCTCCATCCAAGATAAAGGTTTTAGATGGCAATAGGGCAGCGGCTCATGCGGTAACCCTGTGTAAACCTGATGTAGTTTGTGCGTATCCCATCACGCCACAGACAGATATACTTGAAACCCTCTACACTTTTCATGCAGAGGGTGTCCTAAAGGCAGAGATGGTAGAAGTTGAAAGTGAACACTCGGCTATGGGTGTACTCAGGGGTGCAGCACTTGCTGGTGGTAGAACATTCACTGCAACCAATTCCCAGGGACTGGCGCTTATGTATGAAAACTGTATCTATAATGCCACTGTTCGGTTACCAGTTGTAATGGTTAATGTATGCAGGGAAATGGCTGCTCCTCATGCGGTAACTGCCGGTGAGCAGGATATTATGATGTTTAAAGAAGCGGGGTGGATTCAAATCCATGCACGTTCGTGCCAGGAGATTTTTGATTCTGTGATAATTGCATATAAATTGGCAGAAGATTCAGAAATAAGGATACCTGTTGTGGTCTGTTATGATGGTTACTTCCTTTCACATCAGTGGGAACCTGTGGAAATTCCATCCCAGGAAAAAGTAGATCAGTTTCTACCGCCTATGAAAATGAGCCCTTCTGTGGATCCCGGGACAGCTCTGACCTTTGGTCCCTTTTTGCCCCCCGACTTAGGCACCGAATACCGCTATAAACAGTGTATCGCCACAGAGATGGCTAAAACGAAACTCGAAGAGATAGAAAAGGATTTTCAGGAGCTTTTTGGGCGTGGCTATGGGGGTCAGATAGAAGAATATCGAACAGAGGATGCTGATATCATTTTAATGGCACTTGGAAGCTGTGCTGGTACAGCCATGGTTGCAGTTGATAAAAAGCGTGAAGAGGGAATAAAAGTCGGGTTAGTGAGGGTTAGGATGTTCAGGCCCTTTCCAAGAGAAAGGGTGGTAGAAGCGCTTAAAAATGGAAAGGCTGTGGGAGTAATTGACAGAAATGTCTGTTTTGGATGGAACTGCGGCAACCTGTTAATGGAATTAAAGGCTGCCCTTTATGGTTCAGGAAAAAATGTACCGCTCCTCAATTTTATATGCGGACTTTGCGGATCGGACATAACGATAGAGCAGATCGAAAAGGCAATTGATATGACAGCTACAGCTGCAAAGGGTACACCGTATAAAGAAGTGACCTGGCTTGATATTGAGTAACAGGGGTATACACATATGGCAAAAAAGCATCTGATCATTGGTTCTGGAATAGCTGCGTTAAGTGCAACCAGGATGATAAGGAAAGTAAACACAGATGATGAGATTAAAATGGTCACAATGGAAGACTGCCTTCCTTACTCCCCCGCTGTTCTCCCGTATTTAATCTCGAAAAGAATCGATGAAAACAACATTTCCCTTGCTGACGAAAATTTTTTTGAAAAAATGGGCTGTTCTCTTGAGAAGGCAAAGGAGGTTGTTCATCTGAGAACAGATACAAAAGAGATTGTTTACAGGGATGGGGAACGGGATAGCTATGATACCCTCCTAATTGCCTCGGGATCAGAACCGATGAAACCACCCATACAAGGGCTTGAAGAAGTGGGTTTTATTGGTTGTCATACGTTGGCTGATTGCAGGAATATCATTCAAAAATTGGAAAATAAAAAAAAGGTGACATTATACGGTGCAGGATTGGTTTCTCTCGAAATTGCTGCCTCCCTTTTAGAGGCTGGCTATGGAGTGGATATCGTTGCAAGGAGTCGAATATTACGACGATACTTTGATAATGAACCTATTAGAATAATCTCCAATATTTTTCAGCAACATGGTGGGAACTTTTATAATGGAAAAGAGATCATAAAAGTTGATCACGAAGGCAGTTCTATAAAAATGAACCTTGCGGATGGTACTTTTCTCACAAGTGACCTTCTGATATGCTGCTTAGGTGTTACACCGAGAACAGGATTCTTGATAAATACCGATATAAAGGTTAATGACGGTGTGTTGGTTGATAGAAATATGAGGACAAATGTCCCGGATGTATACGCAGCTGGAGATGTAGTGGAGTCCACTGATTACTTTTTTAACCAGCCCGGGATCAATGCAATAGCCCCGAATGCCATTACTCAGGGCAGAATCGCCGGTGCAAATATGGCAGGAGAAAACGTTGCAGACAGAGGCTGGATATCGATGAATGTTTTCAAGTTTTTTGGACACACTGCTTTTTCCATTGGATTACCAGGTACAGAAGGTTTTTATACACTCAGAAAAAGAGGACCAGAGGATTTTAAGGAGCTCGTGTTTAAGGATGATAAGCTCGTGGGAGCGAGATTTATAGATATAGAGATTGATCCTGGTGTTTTCCGGTATCTGATCGAAGGGGCAATAGATGTGGAGCAGAAAGAAATGCTCTTCGACAGGCCACGTGAAGTAAGCCTGTGGTTAATGATGGAGAATGAACAGGGGACCAGGATTAAATGACGCGGAGAAGTGAGGAGAAGAATGGGTTATGATGTTTTAGAGCGCAGGGAGAACATCTGTCCGCCAGGCTGTTCGCTCTGTGAAGAGGCATGTAGCAAGAGAACAGCGAAAATGGACTCCCCCGTCATACGGCACATCAATGTACCTGAGGTTGGGTATCATGGAGTGGTTACCTGTACACAGTGCGGTGAACCAGAGTGCATGGAAATATGTCCGAGTCGTGCGATACTCAAAAATGCTGATGATGGGGTAGTGCGGATAGATGAAGACAGGTGTGTTGGCTGTGGCATGTGCACCCTTGCCTGTCCTTATGGAGGGTTAACATACAGTGTAGAGCGTCGAAAGACAATAAAATGTGATATGTGTGGTGGTGACCCTGCGTGTGTGAAGGCATGCCCATATGGTGCGATAGATTTGCTCCAAAGTAAGAAGATCAAAGGTTATCTATCAAATCAGGATTTTCTTTCACCCGGAACACGTGCATGTCCTGGATGTGCTGCAGAACTTTCTTATCGGTCTACACTAAAACTTTTGGGAACGTATAAGGATGTAATTGTTTTTGGATGTCCGGGCTGTATGACAATTCTGATGAATGGTTTCGGGACAATGCCCGGTAGCCGGGCTACCTATGTATCATGTCTTTTTACAAATGTTTTCTCAAGTATGACAGGTGTGTACAGATATTACCGCCATAAAGGGCGGAAAGTAAAACTTGTGGCATTTGTTGGTGATGGCTGTGTCTCGGATGTGAGTTTCCAGACACTATCAGGTGCAGCGGAGAGGGGGGAGAATATCGTTACGGTATGTTACGATAATGAAGGTTACCAGAATACAGGCAATCAGCGAAGCAGTACTACCCCCCAAGGGGCGCGCACCTACACTTCACCTGTTGGAATTACGCGCAAAGGAAAACAGCAGAACAGTAAGGATGTGCCATTGATAATGGTTTCACATAACATACCTTATGTGGCTACCGCAACCATTGCATACCAGGAGGATTACCTAAAAAAATTAACAAAGGCAATGAACGTTGAAAATGGTACATCATATATACATTTACTTGCGCCCTGTCCACCAGGGTGGGGTACTTCTGGTGATAGTGCCATTGAAATAAGCCGTCTTTCTGTGGAGACAAATTATTTCCCCCTTTGGGAATGTGAAGATGGAAAACTGCGGTTTACTTATGAACCACCTGTACAGAAACCCGTGAAGGAGTTTATTAAATTGCAGGGCAGGTTCTCTCATTTCAGAGAAAAGGAAATTGAAGAGCTCCAGCAGTCTGTGAATAGCAGATTTAAACATATTAAGGCCTTATCTACTTTAGGGTAGCATAAAAATGTAAGGAGGTGCATATAATGGTTACATTATCAACCAGGAAACAACCAAGAGATCGGCTTCTCAGGTGTCTTAACTGTTTCACAAGGATGGATATACCTCTGAAAGCAGAATTTTACACCTGTCCAAAATGTGGAACTAAATATGAAATAGCGTGGCGGGCAGGACAGGCAAAAATATTGGGCTTAGCGGACAATTCAGGTATTGAGGAGGATTCAAAATGGCATTAAAAGGAAAGGTAGCTATTATTGATTTATCAAAAGGTGAGGTAACAAAGAAATCAATTCCTGAGAAACTCCGTCACCTTTTTCTGGGTGGAAGAGGTATGGCAGCGTATCTTCTTTATCATCATTTGAAACCAGGGGCAGATCCCTTTGGCCCTGATAACGTTCTTATGGCAAATGCAGGGCTTTTAACCGGAACGGTTGCTCCAGCAGCATCGAGAACACAAATGACTGGTAAATCCCCAGAGACCGGTGCTATCGGCAGGGGCAATATGGGTGGATTTTTTGGAGCTGAACTTAAATTTGCCGGCTTCGAGCACCTTGTATTTAAAGGGGCATCAAAAAAGCCCGTGTATGCATATGTGCACGATGGAGAAATTGAAATACGTGACGCCTCTCATTTATGGGGAAGAGATACAATTGAAACTCAAAAAATTATTAAGGAAGAACTGGGTGATGAAGAGGTGCAAGTAGCATGCATTGGCATTGCGGGCGAGAATATGTCGGTTTTTGGAAATATCAGAACAGGACTTAAAAATGCTGCAGGCAGGACGGGCACAGGGTGCATTGCGGGTTCTAAGAAATTGAAAGCAATTGCTGTAAGAGGTACCCAGGGGTTAAGTCTTGCCCATCCCAAGGAAGCCCTTGAGTACTCAAAAAAGGCTATTGATAAGATTATGATGACGAAAGTTGCCAAGGCTATGACAGTGGATGGGACAAGCTACATCTGGAATGTAACAAACGCCAGTGGCTTGCTCGAATGGATGAATGGGCAAACAAACAAGTTCCCCTTCGGTGACTGGCATAATATGACAATAGAAAAATTTCATGATGAATATAATGTTGGAATGGTAGGATGCTTCGGCTGCACAGTACACTGCAGACATCAATTCCGGCTAAAAGAAGGACCCTTGGCAGGTGAGCTGGGAGAGGGCCCCGAGTACAATACCCAGACGGCTATGGGAAGCTTTGGCCTGAACAATTGGGGAGATATGCTTTACAATTGGCACTTAGCAAATATCTATGGCATTGATACAACCGGTTGGTGCAATCTCGTGCGGGGCTGTATGGAACTTTATCAGAGAGGGATTATCAATAAGGAGATTACAGGTGGCCTCGATTTATCCTGGGAAAACGCACAGGAGATTACGCCAATATTGTTAGAGCTTACTGCCAAAAATGAGGGTTTTGGAGCTATTCTGGCTAAAGGCCATCTTGGAGCGATCAAGGAACTCAGTAAATACAGCGACCAGGTCGGTTACTATATCATGCACTGTAAAGGACTCGGCAAGCTCGGTAACGTAGACAGGGTGCAGCCATCCTTCTCCCTGGGGATAGCCACATCAACAAGGGGTGCCGACCATCTGACAAGTAGACCTGCCCTTGATCACTACCATCTTCCCGAAGATGTTCTCGAGAAACTCTATGGAGGACGTGTATCGAGCGATTATAGATCGTATGAGGGTAAGGCCAGAATGGTCAGATGGCATGAGAACACCTATGCAGTCGTTGATGCATTAGGTACCTGCAAGTTCCAAACTGTCTTTTTCAGCCCCAACCTCCCTTCTTTGAACGAATGGGTTCACTATCTCCGATACATTGCAGGGCTCGAATTCACTGTTGATGAGCTCTTTGAGGTCGGGGAAAGGATATATACCCTGGAGAAGATGATTAATCACAGAGAGGCAGGACATACACGGAAAGATGATTATCCACCGGAGCGATCCTTTAAGGAAGGGCTTCCTTATGGTCTCGGACCGGTAAAAGGAAAGCACATTGAAAGGAAAAAGTATGACAAAATGCTCGATGAATACTACGAGCTTCATGGCTGGGATAATAATGGTGTGCCGACGCCCGAAACGTTGAAGCATCTTGAATTAGATATGGAACCATTAATTTAAAAATAGAGGAGCTTATTATGGAAAAAATGATACTTGTTGATTACAAAAAATGTACAGGCTGCAGGCTCTGTGAAAATGTCTGTTCCGTTCACAACGAGGGGGTATGTAATCCTTCACTTGCCAGAATCAAGATAATTAAATGGGAATGGGATGGTATGCAGATACCTACCATATGTCAGCAGTGCCTTGAACCTGCCTGTATGGAAGTCTGCCCTGTAAAAGCAATATCAAAAGACAAAGAACTTGGGTGCATAAAGATAAATCATGAAAAATGCATCGGCTGCAGGCTATGCCTTGCTTACTGTCCATTCGGTGGCATAGTATACAACTTCTCACGTGGTGAAGTATCGAAATGTGAATTCTGTGATGGCGATCCAATGTGTGTAAAATATTGTGAAACAAAAGCAATACAGTTTGTTGATGCAAATACGGCTGATGTGAAAAAGAAGCGTAGTCTTGGCGCCACCATACTCAAAGCAGTAGGTAGCAGGGAATAACGGTATTATAAGAATATAGATTTCCTGAAAATGAAAGGGAACTATAATTAAAAAATAATTAAGGAGGTTGTAAAGATGAAAAAGAAAGATGTAACAAATATTAGAGGCACACTGGAATATCTTGACAGCAAAGGTGAAGTTCTCCATGTGAAGGAAGAGGTTGACCCAATCTACGAGATTGCCGGTATTCAGAAGGCGCTTGATGGCGGACCAGCAGTTCTTTTTGAGAACATTAAGGGTTACCCCAATTTTTACAATGTAGGGAATATCTTAAGCCGACGGGAGAGGATTGCTGACCTATATGATGAAGACGACCCGATACAGTTAAAGTTCAGGTTCAGGGATGCCTTAAAGAAACCACTACCACCCAAGAT
>JAPLKF010000176.1 GCA_026388215.1 Pseudomonadota bacterium
TCCTGCATCTAAGAGGATGGAATCATTGAGGAGGAATGATGTGGTGTGATAGTTGTCAACGTGATTACCATAACATCCAAGAATCTCTATTTTCATTTGCTGAATTGTATTAAAACTTATTGGAATATGTCAAGAAATTTCTTGTGATTCAGACAGTAGACTATAGACAGCCTCTTGCCCAAATAGCTTTCTCAGAAGGCATCCCTTTCGTTCGCTCCTGCTCCGTCTCCGACCCTTCTAAAAACTCCCTATGCTTGAATGTGAGACCCACCCTCCCAGCCCTTGGGGTACGAGCGAGGATGCATCCGCACATTCATTTTCGACTACGGCGAAAAACGCATAGGATGTTTTAAGAGGGAAACCCCGGAGACTCCCGCAATGCTCACTCCAAGGACACCTTCTTAGCCTGACAGAAATAAGAATGGTTTTGGGACAACCTGCTGTAAAGACTACAATATTCTTGATAGCGGGAACATCTTCCCTGAGCACAACTCACGGAGTGACCGGGAAACCATTGTTGGGTGAAGCAGAGCGTACCCTTTTTAATCAAAAGAATTCCTCGAAGCTCAGCTTCGGGGTTTCCCAATTATTCCCTCCCCCTTGAGGGGGGAGGGTTAGGGAGAGGGTGATTTTATGCTTCATTTCACCCTCTCCTTCATCCCCTCCCGTCAAGGGAGGGGAGATGTTAGATACCTTGCAGCTTGCTGCGGGGTAATTCATTAAGAAAAAGGGATGATGTGCAGGCCTGAACATCTTCAGGTAGCCTCCGCCCTTGCACATCAAGCGATGCAAGCCTTACAATGGTCGGGAGAGTAGTGCGAAAGTGCGAGGGGATGTGTTCCCGCTTATCTTTATACACCATCCTTAAATAAATGAGGGTGAAATAAATGCCTTTTTTATTGCAAATTTATCATTTTTTCCTGATAATAGTTGTCATGAAAAGATGGTTTGTGGTAAACACAAAACCAAAAAATGAGGACAGGGCTGCAGGCAATTTTTTGAACGGTGGCTTTGATGTCCTTGCTCCCAAGCTAAGACTGAGGAAGTATAAAGAGGGCAGATTCATGTATTTTATTGAACCGATGTTTCCCGGTTATATATTTGTGAAGTTCCATCCTGTTGATGATTATCACCTTGTAAAATACACGAGGGGGGTAAAGACGATAGTAAATTTTGGTGGGAAGATTATACCCCTTCAGGAGGAGCTTATTGATTTTATAAAGGCGAGGCTTGAGAATGGCGTGGCCACCGTGGAGAAAAAGGGATTTAAAAGAGGAGAAAAGGTTCTGGTGAAGGATGGTCCCTTCAAGGGTTTTAGCGGTATATTTGAGAAGGAACTGGGTGGAAAAGAGCGCGTTGCGATACTCCTTGATGGTGTAAATTACTATGCAAAAGTGGAAATAGACAGGGACCTTATTGCCAACATTTCATGAACAATTGAATAAAAGGGTCTTATTCACAATCTTCATACTTTCAGTCTGGTTATTGTTCGGTGGTTTTAAATTAAAGAACTATTACCAGCCGCCAAAAGAGACTGCATACCTTACTGCCACATACATAGAGAAGGTCGGTGTCCAGGAACATAATTACGGGATTTATATGCGGGATACACGGATAGGATACATGAAGAGGCTGATGCTGCCAACAAACACAGGGTATAAGATATTTGAAGAAGGGGTGATGAGGATAAGCTTCCTCGGAGAAAAAAGAGAGATCCGAATGAACATGTACAGTGATATGGATAAAGAATTCCGTCTGAGAAGCTTTGTTTTCCAGATAAGCTCGGACAAGGATAATGTGAGTGTGAAAGGGGAAATGGAAGGCAGTAACATTGCAATCTCTTTTTTAACAGAGGGGAAGAAGAATGTGTACAGGATTCCCATGAAGGAAAGACCTATCATCCCGTCAGCCATTGTTCCCTACATGGTGAAATCAGGCTTCAATAAAGACAAAGCGATGAAGATATCAATCTTTGACCCCTCTACGATAATGGGTTACAGTGCAGATATTGACCTCCTTGGATGGGAGAAGATCAGCATAGAGGGCGAGGAGATACGTGTCTTTCATATGAAAACCACCTTTAAGGGGATTGAGGTCCATGGATGGGTGGATGAGTCAGGGACCATTGTGAAGGAATTGAGTCCTATAGGCCTTATTGTTCAGAAGGAAAAGGAGAAAAAGGAATCTGACTACTTTGATGCAAACCTCCTCGCATCGGTTGCGACAATCGGGCGGATTGAGAACCCGAAAAATACTTCTTTCATGAAGATTAAGATAGAGGCAAAGAAGGAACTGATAGATGTGTTGAAAAGATATTATCCCGTGAAGGAGAATATTCTTGAGATTGAGAGGGGCAATCTGTCCCATGTGAAGCTCAATCCAGCCTCCTTTCTTGAACCATCTCCCTTTATAAATAGCGATGATACGGCGATACGTTCCTTTTTGCCAAACATTATAAGGTCTAATACCCAGGAGATTGATAAGGTTCACTCAATAATGGTATGGGTGCACAAAAACCTGAAAAAGACGCCAACCTTTTCCATACCCCTTGCGAGGGATGTTTTTATGAAGAGGGCAGGTGATTGTAATGAGCATGCGGTGATTTTTGCTGCCCTTGCAAGGGCGGCACATATTCCGTGTGTAATTGCCTCAGGTATGGTGTATAACAATGACAACTTCTATTACCACGCATGGAATCTCGTGTATATTGAGAATAAGTGGGTTGATGTGGACAGTACCTTTAACCAGTTTCCGGCAGATGCAACCCACATCATTCTTGCCCTCGGGGACATATCCGATAGCATTGAAATAATGCAGTTTTTAAGGAATATAAAAATAAATATACTGGATACAAAATGATACGCTGTGTACGCTTAAGCAAATCATACGGCAATGTAAGGGCCCTCGATACGATGAATATAGAGGTAGGCAAGGGGCAGATATATGGCTTGATAGGACCAAATGGTGCAGGCAAGACAACGACAATAAAACTGATCGTAGGGCTCATTCAACCTACAAGCGGCAGTGTATTTATCAATGGTCTTGATATGAGACAAAATCCCTTAGAGGCAAAAAGGTTTATAGGCTATATACCGGATGAACCCTTCCTCTATGAGAGATTAACCCCGTGGGAACTGATGGATTTTAAGGGCAGTCTCTACAATATGACAAAGGTTGAAATCGATAGCAAAAAATCTGAACTCCTTGATGTGATTGGTATGCTGGAGTACAAAAACGACCTCATTGAAGGCTTTTCCCTCGGCATGAAACAGAGGGTTGCAGTAGCAATTGCCCTTCTCCCCTCACCGCCGGTAATTGTTGTGGATGAACCCCTTGTTGGTCTTGACCCGAGAGGAATGAAGAGGGTGAAGGAAATATTTTTAAAACTTGCAAGGGAGGGAAAGACTGTCTTCATATCCACCCATATGCTCAATGTAGTGGAGGAGATATCTGATGTCGTCGGGGTTTTAGATCGGGGGCAATTGATTGCTGAAGGACCTTTAGAAATATTGAGAGGTTCGAAGGACGAAAAGCTTGAAACAATATTCTTCCGTCTCTTTGCGTAAGCGGTTCGCTCCAGCGAAAATTTCCAGCAGGTTATTGAATCATTGCGGTTTTGGGCAACTGTTCCTCGACCCCTTGAACCCTCGACCCCTTGAACCCTTTCACTCAATATGAAATACCTCTTCAGCCATTTTTATATCAGATTTAGAATGTTCAGGCATTCTATGGAGCATCATAAGAAGGAGTATGCACGCTATAGCGTGTTCCTCTCCTTCTTTTTTTTCGTATCTATCTTTGTATTCATCTTTCTC
>JAPLKF010000177.1 GCA_026388215.1 Pseudomonadota bacterium
TACCTGACTTTTCCCTAAAAAATGTACACTACACATCAGACATACAGAAACTATAGCAGAATCAGGAAGTTTTGGGAAATAAAAAACTTGACAACTTATCTCATAGTGTATATTATATACACTATGAGCTTCATAAGAAAAATAAAAAAGGGGAACTCCATCTATCTCGCCGAGGTCGAAAACCAGAGGATAGGTGGTAAGGTCGTTCAAAGGCATCTCCGTTATGTCGGAAAAGAAGTCGACGATAAACCTCTCCTCACAGGCTCTGTGGAAAGGTCTTCAGTCGATAAGGTCACTATCTATGGTCCTCTTTTAGTCCTGGATGAAATCGCCAAGCAAGTCGATTTGGCAGGAGCACTTGGGGACTACGGGGATTATCTTTTGAGTCTGGCTTATGCCCATTGTGTAGCCCCTGATAGTTTAAAAGGAATGAGTCAATGGTACCAAAAGACCGAAATCAGTAATCTTTTAGATATTCCGCAGATCACATACAAAAAGCTTGTCGAGGCTATTGACTCTCTGGACGGTATGGATGGCGATAAGGTACAAGAGCGGATTTTTTCTCGATTAAAAGATGCCTTGAGTCTTTCTCCATCGGGCTATCTTTACGACATTACGAACATCTATTTTTATGGTGTTTGCTGTCCCCTGGCCAAGAAGGGGCAGAACGCGGAGGGACGGAGAGATCCGCAGATTCAGATTGGGCTGGCCATAACGAAGGAAGATGGGATACCGATTTTTCATAAGGTGTTTGAGGGCAACATCTTTGATTCGAAGACCTTGCCGGATATACTTCTTCATCTTAAACGGCATGAGATTAAGACTGTCTGTATTGTCTGGGACAGGGGTGTTTCCTCGAAGCTGAATATCAGGGAAGCCAAGGGGATGGGATTTGATGTGCTCTGCGGTTTGGCGTTGAAGACGGGGTTGAAGAAGGTGGTCGATAATGTATTGGAAGAGGATATTGTCTCCATAAAATACAGGGTCAGGCTCAGGAGTGCGACTTTTTATGTAAAAAAGCAGAGGCACGAGGTTGAAGGGCTTAGAGGGTACATTGCTGTATGTATCAATGAGAAGCAACGACAGGCGATCCGTGAGAGGCGCTACGATGAGATTGATCATGCCCTTAAGCTTCTTCAAGAGAATAAGGCCATAAAGGAAGGTCTTAGAAAATATATCAAGGGAAACAAGATCGACCATGGGGCCTTGCAGTTGGCAGAGCGGTATGATGGGGTATCGGTTATTTTTTCCACCCATAATCTCAGGGCAGAGGAAATGGTCAAAGGATATTTTGAGAAGGACCGTTTGGAGAAGTCGTTCCGATGCATGAAGAGCCTTTTAGAGATGGACAAAGTGAGGTTTTGGTTAGCCAATCGGGTAAGAGGGCACATTTTTATTTGTTATCTTGCTTATCTACTCCTCTCTGTGCTTGAATACAGATTAAAGGAAAGTGGAATGAGTGCTGCTGATGCTTTGGAGACGATGGAATCGATGTATAAGGTGTATCTGACAGATCCGAGGTCTAAGAATAAGTTTATCAAGACAGTGACCTTGAGCAAGAAACAAGAAGAGATTCTCAAAAAGGTCAATCCTCTGCTCTTGTCAAAGTGTAGTGTATAAAATTAAGGGAAAAGTCAGGTATTTAGTTACGCCCATGGTTTCGGCATATACTGGATCATAATTGCGGTTGCAGGTTTTATCATTGCTGGCTGGAAACAGGTTATGGCATATTTTGTTGGAGTAATATTGGCAAACATTGTCAATATGACCATTGATTCCATCAATTCCAACAGGTTATTTAAGAAATTTGGGTCGTATGTTAGTGGGTCAGAAATAAATTTCTTTAACGCCTATCATTGGCACGCAGCAAAGCTCGGCAAATCTCTAGACCTTACTATGTCTGATGATGAACTAAAAAGAGAAAACTGGGATCAAGCGTTTGAGGATTTGGCAGCCAGATGGCCTGAAGTAGCGGATAGGTTTACAAATGATTAGGAAAAAATCCACACTTCGCCTAACACCGGTACAAACGGAGGACTCAAAACCTGATGGCTTCGTCTGTGCCGCACACGTTATCTGCCATTTCATCCCGCTATACGTGACATATCCTGCTTTCCCTTATGATATGTTAGTTAGCTACACCCGATCGTACATTGCTCTACACTCAACACTTAAGGAGCACGGAAGAGGGTCAAATCTTTATTCTTGATTATCAATAGTGTTAAAGCCGGAAGAACTTTGCGGCTCCTTCGAGCCGGAAGAACTTTTCGTGAGTGCGACATCGAGTACGGGTTGGGCACCCACTTTGGCACGGCAGAACGTCCCGACCTGTTTGCCGACAGGCAGGAGGGCAATGGGTGCTGTTTGAGGAAGAATGACGAGTTCACCCATTGAGCGATGCTGGGGCATTAGTGGGTAAATCCCGCTATGGGCGGGATGAAGCGGCACGGAGCAGGAGCACGAGCGAAACAGTGTTTCGGCATATCCTTAAATTCATTGCTATGCGCATAGCACTCTGGCAACCCCATTTACTACAGGGTGTCTTTC
>JAPLKF010000178.1 GCA_026388215.1 Pseudomonadota bacterium
GTATATAAAAGATGCTCATTTTCTATCATCTGATGGCCGTATGATTCAGCCTTTTTCTGGGCGTCGGAGATAGCTTCCTGAGCCTTGATGGTTAATTTATCCCAGTTCATATGTTCACCTCTTTTAAGCGTTCAGCAATCAACTGTCAGCTAACAGCTTGAAAAGAATTATTTTGCATTTGAAGGCTAATTGCTGAGAGCTGACTGCTAAGATTAATATAATCACTATTTCAATAAAAACAATTATACTTATTCTTTGGAAAGAGATCATTTTTACAGTGATAGATTTACCTAATGTTAGTTTTAATAAACATTATATAATATATTTAGTATAACATCATTTATAATGATGATAAACTATATAATATAAATAATACTTGACATTTATTTATCTTTGTATTATGTTTCATACATAAAACGATATTTTGATTTAAGAGGGTGATATGGAAAAGATAACTTTAGAGAAGTTGGAGACCCATCTCTGGGAATCTGCCAATATACTCAGGGGTAGCATTGATGCCTCGGATTACAAGAATTACATTTTCGGACTCCTTTTCTTAAAGCGCCTTTCCGATGTATTCGATGAGGAAGGTGAAAGGGTTGAGAAAGAAACAGGCGATAAAAACCTGGCATGGAGGACACCTGATGAGCATGAGTTTCATATCCCTGAAAGGGGTCATTGGAACTACATAAAGACGAAGACTCAGAACCTCGGGGAAATACTTAACAAAGCAAACGATGCCCTTGAGGAAGCAAACGTGGGAAAGCTTGAAGGTGTTCTCTCGGTAACCGATTTTAACGACAAAGACAGGCTTCCCGATGAGATATTATCAAAATTGATTACCCACTTCTCCACAATCTCCCTGCGAAACGACAACCTTACCGACCCGGACATTCTGGGCCGGGCTTACGAGTATCTGATTGCCCAGTTCGCTGATGATGCAGGAAAGAAGGGGGGAGAGTTTTATACGCCGAAAGAGGTGGTGAGGCTTCTCGTGGAGATACTTGACCCGAAGGAAAGGATGAGAATATACGATCCTGCTTGTGGTTCTGGCGGGATGTTAATACAGTCCGTGTATCATCTCAGGGACACCGGCCAGAACTGGAAAAACATTTCCCTCTTCGGCCAGGAGAAAAATATTGGAACCTGGGCTATCTGCAAGATGAACATGCTCCTCCACATGATAACCACCAGACTTGAAAAGGGCGATACCCTGAGAAAGCCAAAGTTTTTAACAGAAGAAGGCAAACTCATGGAGTTTGACGTTGTTATCGCAAATCCACCTTTTTCTTTGAAGAACTGGGGATATGAGGAAGCCCAGGACGATTCTTACAGAAGGTTTCGTTTTGGTATCCCACCAAAAGGTTACGGCGATTATGCCTTTGTTCAGCACATGATTGCAACGCTTAATGTAACCGGCAGGGCAGGTGTTGTACTCCCCCATGGAGTGCTGTTCCGTGGAGGGGCTGAGGGGAAGATCAGACAGGGGATACTGGAAGAAGATTTATTGGAAGCAATTATAGGGTTACCCGATAATCTCTTTTATGGTACCGGGATTCCTGCCTGTTTGTTCATTATAAACAAGAATAAACCAAAAGAGCACAAGGGTAAGGTCTTTTTTCTCTATGGAGCAAAGGATTATCTTGAAGGGAAAAACCAGAACAAGCTCAGGCAAGAGGATATCAAGAAAATTGTTGATGCATATCGTGGCTATGTGACAATAGATAAATACTGCCGCCCTGTTTTGCTCGATGAAATCCGTTCCAATGACTATAACCTTAACATTGCCAGATATATTGATATAACAGAGGCAGAAGAGCTAATAAATGTTCAGAAGGTGATTGACGAACTGGCAGGATTGAAACAAGAACGGTCTCAAGTAGAGGGAAAAGTGAATACCTATTTGAAAGAATTGGGTTATAGGATTGAATAATGTTTGATAGTGGCACAGAAATTGAAAAGATATTGAGTGCCCTCGGTGAGCAATTGGACACTATTCATGCAGTAATACCTGAGCTTGTTGTATGCGGGGGTTCAGCACTTAACATGCTCGGATTTGTAAGCCGAACAACAAAGGATGTAGATGTAGTTGCTTTTATTGAGAGGAGCCTCGAGGGAAATGTTGATTTCAAAGAGGCTAAACCCTTTCCTCCTGAGCTTGTCGATGCAATGAAAAAGGTGGCGAGAGATTTTGATCTGCCTGAGGATTGGCTGAATTTAGGGCCTGCCTCTGCTCTCGACTTAGGGTTACCGGAAGGGCTGATAGAGAGAGTGGAAACAAAAAGGTATGGGAAAAGTCTAACTATACATTTTCTTGGCAGATATGATCAGATACATTTCAAGTTATATGCCGCCGCAGATCAAGGAATAGGGAAACATTATGATGACCTTCTCGCCTTGAAACCTACTTCTGAAGAGTTAGAGAAGGCTGCACGATGGAGCATGACCCATGATGTATCAGAAACCTACAGACAAAGCATTAAAGACTTATTGAAATATATGGAATATGAAGATGTCGCAGACAAACTTTAGAGATATATTCCTCGATAATATCCTTAGTTTTCTCTGGAGGCAGTGGTCTGCCCTCGGGGTACTCGGCGGGGCAAAGGGTGAAGACCCCTGGATTATAGACCCTGAACCGCTTCTCATATTTACTCTTGAAATGGCACGGTATGAACCGAGGCTCTTTGATGAAGTCATCGACTGGCTTATTACGAACGGGAAGTGGATTGACATGCAGAGGCTGAGAGGCATATTGAGACAAAGAGAAAACCAAGGTTATCGCCTTGTTGGTGCAGTTTCCGAGTTCCTTGCCTCACAGGGACAGGAGAGAAAATGGCAGAACCTTGTTAGGTTTTGTTTCAGGGATATACCTGATGAATTGGAAAACCTTTTTAAAGAAAAGGAATCAAGGGCCCAGAGACTTTTAGCAATGATCGAGACTGACAATATATTTGCAAAATATGGATTTGTTCGTAATGTTCTTAAACCGAGTGGAAAATCGCGAGAGGTAATCCCGGGTACGCAATCAACTATCCGTTTCTTACTCCGTGCCCTATTTGGTGTTGGAAGCCGTGCCGAATGTATCCTCTATCTTCTCACACATGATGGAGGGCATCCTGCGGAGGTTGCAAAGGCTATAGGTCTTTCCATCCGAGGCACGCAGGATGCATTGATTGAGCTTTCAAAATCTGGTTTTGTCCTTACACGTATCAGGGGGAAAAGAAAAATTGAGTACTGGCTTTCTGAAGAGCGATGGTGGGAATTTTTGTCAAAGGGGAGTATCGGGGAGATTAAGAAGCCAGTCTGGATTGACTGGATTGCCCTTTATGGAGCTCTATTAAAGGTCTGGCAGGCTATTGACGAGATTGATGAAACCACATCTGATTATATAAGGTCGTCGATACTGCGTGATGCAATGGAGGTTGTGGGGAATGAGTTTGCGAGAAGCGGCATTGCCATACCGCTCATTCCGGGGAGGGATGTAAAACCAGAAGACTATGAAAAGGTTTTTAAAGAGTTTATAATGAAGTTGTTTGGGGCGGAATAGGTAAGAGATTATGGGCCAGGTAAAGAGCTTGGAAACAGGCGTGAAATTCAAGGATACACCTATCGGGAAGATACCGGTGGATTGGGAAGTGGTAGACCTTGGATCAATGTGTAACGAAATTTATAGATACCCCACCGATTACAATATAGAATATGTTGAGCAAGGCAAAGGTGTGCCTGAAGTAAGAGGTGAGCTTATTAAAGACGATGGAGAACTCAGCGATGACCTATCGAATTACAGGTATATTTCAGAAGAAACTTCACAACAATTCCCAAGAACTATTTTGTGTGAAGGAGATTTTGTAATCTCAGTGAGGAGGGGTACACTTGGGAAAATAGGCTATGTTTCTAAAAAATTTGAAAGTGCAAATGTAACTGCAAATCTTATGCGTATTTCCCCAAAACGAGAAAAAGTATACCCACCGTGGCTTAAACAATACTTCTTAAGTGATTTTTTTCAGACGAAACTGCATGAAGTATCATCTGCAACAACAATCAAAACGATTAAAACACCAGAACTTAGGAGTATGATTGTTACTCTCCCTCCGCTTAGCGAACAAAAAAAGATAGCTGAAATATTATCAATTATTGATTTAGAAATAGGCACGGCAAGGAGACAAGCAGAGAAGCTTGAAACTATGAAAAGAGGACTAACGCACATTTTATTAACCGGAAAGGTAAGGGCAAGGGTGAATTAAAAAATGGCCAAGCCGATCTTTAACGAAGATACCCTCTCTGAAAGACCTGCCATCGAGCAGTTAAAAGGACTTGGTTACCATTACATCTGGTTTTAATGAAAATAGTTTGCAAAAAATCGGAAAATGTAATATTCACAAGATGAAGGGGGGCACGTTGATTAAATCCTACATAAAATCGCTGCTCGATGTTGCCAACCGCGGGGATGCCATAGAGCAGAGCTTTTATTCGACCCTCGAAGGATTGTTACAGGAATATGCAAAATCAATCGGCAAACATAACATTCACATTACAACGCTGCCAAAAAAGACCGAAGCTGGGAACCCCGATTTCAGGTTATGGGACGGGAAAGAGCATCTCATAGGGTATATCGAGGCAAAAGCCCCGACGGTTGAGAATCTGGACCAGATAGAGGCAACTGACCAACTAAAACGCTATCTCAATACCTTCCCGAACCTGATACTCACCAACTTCTTTGAATTCAGGCTTTACAGAAATGGCATCATGACAGATAAGGTGCTTATTGGCAGACCTTATATTGTGCAAAAGCTTAAGATGACCCCGCCACCCGAGAAGGAGGATGTATTTTATAAGCTCCTTGAAAAGTTCTTTGCCTTTTCCCTTCCGAGAGTTTATGACGCAAAGAACCTGGCGATAGAACTGGCAAAAAGGACGCGGTTTCTAAGAGAC
>JAPLKF010000179.1 GCA_026388215.1 Pseudomonadota bacterium
TTGTCCTGTCCATAATGTAATCCACGACCCTTCGTGTTTCTTCATGGGTCAAGTCCTCATCAATTAGCCCTGAACCCCTCCCTGCATATACAAGGTGATAGAAACAGACCCTCTCGATACCTTCTTTTTCGACCAAGTCAAAAATTTTGGGGATCTCTTTATAGTTCCTATTGTTTATTGTAAATCTTAAGCCAACCTTTATACCAGCCTTCTTTGAATGCCTGATTCCGGAAAGCGCCTTTTCATACGCTCCCTTCATGCCCCTGAAGGCGTCATTGACATCGCCAATACCATCAAGGCTCACACCGATATATGAGAGGGAGAAATCTGAGAAAATCCGTGCCTTCTTCTCTGTTATAAGCGTTCCATTTGTGGATATAACGGCCCTTATCCCCTTTTTCACTGCATAGTCAATAAGGGTAGAAAGGTCTTCCCTCAGTAACGGTTCCCCTCCGGAGAAGAGTATGACAGGAACGCCAAAGTCAGTTAGGTCATCAATAAGCCTTTTCCCTTCCTCTGTGGAAAGCTCTTTGCCCTTATATCCCTCACCTTCGGCAAAGGCATAACAATGCACACATTTCAGGTTGCACCTCTTTGTCATGTTCCATACAACTACAGGTTTTTTATCCTTTGAGAACTGAAGCAGATGGGAAGGAAGCTGCTTTGAATCTCTTCCATATCGTAGCGGATCAGACGCCTCAACGGCACCGCAGTAAAGCTTTGAAATCCCGATCATGTTGTTATTTTGTGATGAAATTGAGAAAAAGTCAAATCAACAAGATTATCAGGTATTACAGTTGAGATGCCCAAGGTAGTCAGGGCGGTCAAATTTTATGCTGCTTCAAAGTCCTTCTCTTTTTGTTGTTTGAATTTTGGAACAACAATCTCTTCTGCTGGCACCCATACCACCTTCCCATCACGCAAAACTGAAATCGGGTTTCCACGTTTTTTATGCTCTGCTATTGCCTCGGCAACTGCTTCTTTTAGTGCCATTTCTGCCTTTATTGATAGAGGAGTATTTTCCAAATCCTCCTTTTTTATTTGCTTCTTCATAAAACCTCCGCATTTCTTCTAATCTCTTTAAATAGTTTATCATTAATAATGGTCAGAATTCCATCCTCTTCTTTTGCAATAACACATGGTGTATCCATAGAGTTGTCAAATATTATCCATGAGTCAAGTAGCGGCATATACAAATTAAAAAGATTGTGTAGACCTCTGCTGAATCTGCGACGAACCGTTTCTTTTGGAACGTCATGTCCTCCAATTTTAACCCTTTCAGCAATACGATTAATGGCAAGCTTTACGTTGCTAACCCACAGAAAATAAACATGGATTTTGTAACTTTTGTTTTTTAAGTCTTTTAACAATTTTACGTAGGATTTGCCTGCCAGAGTTGTTTCAAAAGCAAAATCAACCCCTCGCCGGCTGTATGTGTGAATCTGCTCCAGCATAACCTTGCCTGCCTTAATAGCAGCAACTTCAGGAGAAAATGGAGAGAGACCAGATGCGATTAAGTCGGCATTCACAAAATTCAGGCAATGTGCATAATGAGGAAGAAATTTTTTAACAAATGTCGTCTTTCCAGAACCGTTGGGTCCAGCAATGATATAGAGATT
>JAPLKF010000180.1 GCA_026388215.1 Pseudomonadota bacterium
GCATAAGAATTTGCATCTTTCGAAAAAAAATGTTTTATGTTATACTTTTACGATTCTAAGGAGGTAAGCAAAACTTTATTGGAAGAAAAAACTGAGGAAGGGTTTTTAAGGCTATCCTTTGAAGATACAAATGTAGCACGAAATCTGTTCGGCCCCAGAGACGAAAACATAAAGTACCTGAAAAAGTACTTTAACATTAAAACAAGTATCAGGGGAAATCATCTCACCATTATTGGAAATAAAAAAGACATTGAAAATACTAACAAAGTCATAAATGAACTTCATGGCGTTATAAAAAGGGGTTTTATCATTAATACTTCCGATATAGATCATGCCGCTCGATATATTGCACATACAAATAATGGCATTGATGAACTGTATAATGATCAAATATACATATACCCTTCCAAAAAAATAGTGACCCCAAAAACAAAAAATCAAAAAAAATATGTGGATACAATCAGAAATCATGACATGGTTATAGGAATTGGCCCAGCAGGAACAGGCAAAACATACCTTGCTATGGCCATGGCACTTTCGTCTTTTTACAAAAAAGAGGTTTCAAGGATAATATTAACAAGACCTGCAATTGAAGCAGGAGAAAAGCTCGGATATCTTCCAGGAACTATGTATGAGAAGGTAAACCCTTATCTTAGACCACTCTATGATGCGCTCTATGATATGGTTGATATGGACAGGGCTTCTCGACTTCTGGAGAAAGGTGCAATAGAGATAGCACCTCTTGCATTTATGCGAGGGAGAACACTGAACGATGCGTTTGTTATTCTTGACGAAGCCCAGAATACCGCATCTGAACAAATGAAGATGTTCCTGACAAGACTCGGGTTTTCTTCGAGAACGGTTGTCACAGGAGATATCACGCAAATTGACCTCCCTGATAAAAAAACAAGTGGTCTTGTGGAAATTCAGGGTATCTTAAAGGGGATAAAAGGTATAAAGTTTGTTTATTTTACGGAAAAAGATGTGGTCAGGCACCCTCTTGTTCAAAAAATTATCAGGGCCTACAAAACAAAAAAGTTAGCCCCAGAGGATAGAAAAAATGCAGAACGGAAAGGATAAACCTCCTTCGTATTTAAAATATAATAAACTACTTATTTTTCTTCTCCTCTCCATTGTTTTATCGTTAACCATCAACATAAGGTATCTTTATTTGTTAACCGAATATCAGTACGGTGATATAGCCAGAGAAAATATAAAAACACCCGCTGACTTATATGTACCAAAAAGCGATATCACCATTAAAAAAGGTGAAATAATTGTAAGGGAAGGTGAGAGGATTAATGAAGAACACTTAAAAAAACTCTCTGCCCTAAAAACGTTGGAGCACGAAGGGACACTTTCCCCCACAAGGTTTCTATCTCTATTCATCTTACTCTTTTTATCAATCACAATAATCTACGAATATGCAGATAGGAATATAAAAAAGTTTATACTTTCAGAAAAAGACCTTATCTTCTGTGCTATTCTTTTAGCATTTATTACCATTTTGGTAAAATTTTCCATACTCATCTTTGAATATTTTTCTCATATCCATACCATAAACCTTTTCTACATCCTGCCTATATTCTTATTCGGGATGGTACTGAGAATAGTTTTATTTTCTGAAGCAGCAATTATTTTTTCTATATTTTTCGCGATAGTTATGGGTTTTACCTTTGAAAACAGCCTGCCAATATTTCTCTATGCACTTCTCGGCAGTATACTCACCGCATACTTTTCAGGAAAATGTGAAAACAGAAATACCGTACTCAAGGCAGGTTTATACACTGCTTTTTTGATGTGTTTCCTTGTGTTTCTTTTCAATGTGTTCTTCGGGCATTCACTCGCTAATATTCCGATAAAGGTCGCCTTTATCCTGTTAAATGGTATAGGAAGCAGTTTTATTGCCCTCGGGCTTTTACCTGTAATTGAACATATTTTCGATTACACCACCGATATAAAATTATTAGAACTTGCAAACCTTGAACACCCATTGCTTGAAGAGATGATGGTGAATGCACCTGGTACATACCACCATAGCATTATTGTGGGGAATCTTTCAAAGGCCGCGGCCGAAAGTATAGGGGCACACCCCTTACTCACAAGGGTTTCTGCATACTACCATGACATAGGGAAACTAAAAATGCCACACTATTTTATAGAGAATAGAACGGATTTTGATGATGTGCATAAAACATTATCACCAAACATGAGTGCCCTCATCATCCTTTCCCACACCAAGGAAGGGGTTGAGCTTGCCGAAAAGTATAAGCTTGGAAAAAAAATAACCGAGATTATAGAACAACACCATGGAACAAGCCTTGTAAGTTATTTCTACAACAGGGCGAAAGAAATGGAAGATCCTAAATTGCATGTAATAGAAGAAAAGGATTTCAGATATGTTGGGCCTAAACCGCAAACAAAGGAAGCCGGTATAATTATGTTAGCAGATGCAGTTGAAGCGGCCTCCAGAATTCTTGAAGAACCTACACCAAAAAGAATAGAAAACCATGTTCAAAATATCATAGAAAATATATTCCTCGATGGGCAGCTTGAGGAATGCGAACTTACACTAAAAGACCTTCATGCGATAGAGAAAAGTTTTATCACAATATTAATAGGCATATTTCACCATAGGATTGAATATCCTGAAACTAAGGGTTTGAATTCCAGCAAACATCATCAGATAAAGGCTTTACGGGTATAGACATTTTTTACCGTGTCTACATTTGTGGACAAATTTGGACAAAATCAATATATTTCTACTTGACTAAATATATTGTTATTTAACTACTTGAAACCACTTGATAACATCGGCTGACCTTCGGATTAGGAATCCAACGGTCATATCATCTTCTTCCTGAAGTCGAGCGTTTATCATCCTTTCTGGGTATCTAATGTTTCACTTGGTAATCGTGGTTTTTTTACCATACAATATCAGTAAAAACCATCTGAGTAGAAAATAAGTCTGTGACCGTCTTTCAGAGATGCAAAAAAGCCCTTGCTATTTTTTTGTTGGTGGTTGTAGTATTTAGAAAAAGACAAGTTGGTATATTAATTGTTATATTCTATAAACCGAGGAGGAAGAAGAAGTGACGGACGACAAAGGTCTATACAGCGTGGGAGAACTCATAGAACTTGATAGATACGATGAGGCCAATAAATACCTTGAGCTGGGCTGGATTCTTCTAAGTACCCATCTGAACGATACTGGTGATTCCGATTTTAGACAACAAAAAACGGTTTATTGTTTGGGCTGGCCCAGAACCCTGGGAAATTCAAAACATCCCAAAATGCCGTGGGAAGAGTACATTGAAAAGAAGTCACCTTAAACATAACCATTCGTTCAAGCCAATCGCCCATACTGCGGCCTCCTGCAATGACGGCAGGTGTACAGATCATGTATGGGATATTGAAGATGTTGTTTTTTTATTAAATTGTTATTAAATTGTTCTTGACAAACACAAATTGATGAATTATAGTGATTATTGATGTGATAAAAATGAACCCCATTGTTCCTTCGGGTACGATGGGAGTAAATTAATGGGCCATCCAATTACGGATGGCCTTTTAATTTAAATTGGGGGTGCTTATGGGAAAAGTTGCAATTTTCTTAGATGGAGGTTATGTAGAAAAGGTTCTTAAATATGATTTTGCAGAAGCAAAGATTGATTTTCAAAAACTTGCCACTGTAATGACAGAGCCCGATGAACTCTTAAGAACCTACTACTATCATTGTCTCCCGTTCCAAAGTTCTTCTCCAACAGAAGAAGAAAGGGAGCGATATTCTAAAGCTCATAGATTTACAACCGCCTTATCTTTTTTACCAAGGTTTGAGGTACGACTTGGAAAATTGGTTTATAGAGGAATTAATACGAATGGTGAACCAATTTTTGTCCAAAAGAGAATAGATTGCATGGTAGGGGTTGACATGGCTCTTTTGGCGGGAAAGGGTAGAATAACCAATCTTGCTATTTTTACAGGTGATAGCGATTTTATACCCGCTATTCAAGCAGTAAAACAGGAAGGGGTTTTGGTTACCCTTTGGCATGGAAGTTATGGTCAATATACCAGTCCAAGTAGGGAAATTGTAGAAGTTTGTGATGAACGTAAACAATTAACGCAGGATATTATAAATAAGATTCTTTTTAAAAAATAATTTTTATTTTTCAAACTGACCCACTACCGAAAATCGAAAATAGGAAAGGAGAAAGATTCAGCTTGACAAGTTATTGGAATAAGAGAATAATACAGAAAAGGGTGGTTGTAACAAAGGAAAATCAGTCTTAGATATTCTCTCTGGTGATGAGAATTTAGTCACATTCCTGCTGGACTCTGCTAATTCGTAATCAAGAACATCTGTGCTCGTAAAATCTTTTTTTGGGAGGGAGGTGAGTTCATATGCCGATGGTGTCTCCATTTCATTCAAAATTACCCGGTACTTCTGTGCATCATAATAATAGTAAATGTACGGAAGGTAATAACATTGAATCATATAACCGGAAACCGGGTACTGGTGGTTTACCGCTTTGTGATCATTGCAAAAGATTAAATAGCGAAGGCAAATGACATTAAACCTCCAACTTTTGGCAATGATCTTTTATTAACTCGCCCAAAAAAGACACAGTTATTCCCCATTTTTGGGCGAGTTCTTTAAAAGTTAAACCTGTTTCGTAACCATTATTAATAGTCATGCAATCCATTCTTGGATTAACGGGTTGTGTATGTAACTCATAGCATAATATTTCATCAAAGCCTCCCTTAAAACCGAATTGTTGGTTTTTATAAGCATTTTCAATATGTTTTCTAAATTCTTTAGTTTTTTTTGTCATAACAAAAATTACCCCCACAAAAAAACATACACAATAGCCTTTTCCGCCATCTAATATTGTCTGGCTAACATTGTATATAAATCCCTTAAATTAGGATACTACCAGCCTCCCATTTCAAACTGAGTCACCACCGAACAAGGGGTAGTGTCCTGATTTGAATATAAGTAAAAATTGAATTATTAAGATTTCTTTTTGGGGAATGGAATTTTTGTTTCAATAAAATCTACCAAACTGACCCACTACCATAAATTTGGACATTACCGACGAATTTGAATGGCGGTTCAATGGCCGTGAGAATCCATATATGTTTAGAGATACGCTCATAAGATTGCTCAATGCACCAAAAATGGAGTTTAAAGAACTGATAACGAAATCAGCATAAAAAGAGAGATTAAAACAGTCTTTCTGGTTGGGTTGCAACTTCATGCCCCAAAACATTTACAATAATACGTTCCATCTTTAATGACCCAACATCGCTTGATTGTGTAAATCGCACAATTGCTATTAAACTGTCACCCTTGCCGAATCTTTCAATCCCAGAGTCCACGTTCTTAAGAAAGTTCTCGTCAAGAATATCAGCATAAAAGCTATTCTGTCCATCAAAAAACTTCCACTTATTTCCTTCCTTGAAGGTAGGGGATTCGATCAACAAACTCATTTTCATTTCACTTTCAAGAAGAGGCTTTTCAATATTGACAGGAATAAAACAGGGGGCGTCTTTTTCCTTTATATTTACAACTTCATCAAGGGACTTTGAATTAATACGAATAAAAGACAAGCCACTTTCTAAGGGTTTTTTTATGAATTGTTCCACAGACTTGCCAGCTTTAGAATCGGTGATTATATTTATCACATCTGCGGTAAAGTAATTAAGTTGACCATTCTGATTCTCGATCTGAAATATATTTTGTTTATCAGGCACGGGGGTTACTGCTTTTGGTGGGCTACCATTGAGATGTAACCATGCTTGAATTGAGTCTTTGATAAGCCCTATGAAATCCTTGATTGAAAATGGCGTTGTAGGCATTAAGATGGTGTACGCCACACCTGCTATCTGTAATGCAAAAACAATGTCAAATGAATCTTGCTTGAATCCTTGAATTTCAGTTCTTAATGTAATCTTTTCTCCATATGCCGTGCGAGATGCGATACCCATAAAATCACTAAAAGCAAGAATATAACTTGCAACGTCATATGAATTCATGCGTCCGGTTTCAACGGACACGCCGTGATATTCGAGAGATAATTGGTCTTCGATCATTTCAGCATCCATGTTCTACCCCTTTTTGTTACTCTATAGAGAGTAAAACCCTGTTCGGTATCAGCGTAATAGCACACCTGGTCTAATTATGTAATTTTTAGTATTTTGAGGAGCCAGGGGACTCCAATAGCTGTAATCAGGAAACCGATGACCAAAGCTGCGCCTTTTAGAAAGTTTAGTGTTTTCACAACGGATTGCATTTGGTCAGTATATTTTGTAAGGGCTTGGCTTAAAGAATCTTCTCCTTTCTCTCGTGCTTTCACTTCTATAGACAACCCTGCAAGTAAATTACCAATCTGAGTATTGTGTCCGTCAAGAATCCCTTCAAATCGCTTATACCATTCATTCTGAGATGCAATTTCCCGGCGAAGAGTCTCCATCTGATCTTGTAGCCTCTGAATAGTCTCCAACACGGAGTTCATAACAATTGGCCGATATTTCTGCATTACTTGGACAAGTTCATCGGGGAAATCCTCCAATGCGGCTTCGGGTTGCGGAAACTCCCCAAGTTCACCTCCTTCAAGCGTGAAGAACGTTGCCCCGATTACCTTTTTCCCAGGTATAATAGGAAAACGTGTTGAGGAGAGGTTAAACAGACCAATCAAAAGGCGACCCCTATAAAGGGGATCAACACAAAACCCACCAATAGCGAGAATTCCAGCATGACTGAGCTTACGCTTAGGGCTGAGTTCAGCCATCATGTTATTTGGTAACTCCAAACGTTCTTCGGTCAAGGTAAACACCATTTCACCAGGTTCTATAAATAAATCCTTTTTCTCTGCTTCATTAAGGTTACTAACATCTATTGGCCGTTCATAGAATGCCTTGAGAATTCGAGTGCTTAATCGGAAATCATACTTGACACCCTCTGCGCACTTTATACTTCCCCCTTTTATAAATGTTTCGTCTTTTACTGCCCCTATAAGTTTTTCTCCGGTGACGATGTTGGCCATTCTATTCACCTCCATCAGAGATTTAAAAAGATTGTACTGTTGATTACTATAGTTATTTAACATAAAATTGAGCATTGTACATCTTTTTTTAATTATAGAATAAGTGTTCTCAAAGTCAAGCCCCTTTTTCATTGTTCATATCTCCTTCTTGTATCAAGTTAATAATCACGAAATTAGATAGTTTCTATAAACCTCACTTTATGATAAAATTATCCTATGCTTATTAGGTTATACTCAATTGGAGACAACAACTTTTTTATGTATGTTATGACTGAAAATTTACAGGATGCCTCAGATACTTTTATTAATAAATTAGCCCTTCCGCCTGTTGTGTCTACAATAAAACGGCGTAAATTAAGCCTTTGTCTACAGCATCACGCTAAGAATGGCCACTATCAATGGTTTTGTAGGGATTGAATATCCTGAAAGGACATTCCATGACGGTAATGATAAAAAATTCCCAAAAATTGTTGAAAATGGACACAAGGAGCCTCCGAAGCGTTACAGAAGATTTGCTAATCTCTTTAGGGTTGCAAAATAGAGATTTAAGCATACTCTTTGTAGATAATAAAAAAATCAAATCACTTAATATAGAATTTTTTGGCAGAGACAAATCTACAAATGTTATATCCTTTTCCTACATGAACGGTCTGTCTTGTGAAATTTTTGGAGATATTATAATCTCCCTTGAAAAAGCAAGAGAAGAAGCAAAAGATTTAGCGGTTCCTTTTTATGAAAGGGTGCTTGCCCTTATAATACATGGCTTACTACACATATTAGGGTTTGACCATGAAAAAAACAGAAAAGAAAGCAGGAAGATGAGATACAGAGAAACGAAGCTCATGGATTATGTCCGTTCTCACGAGATGTATAAAAAATTACTCTATAAAAACATGGGTCAATAAAATTTATGGACAACCGCTTCATTCCTCGTCCTTCGTCCCTCGGTCTAAGTTTTCTGTCTGGTATCCTGTTAATACTTATCCAGCCACCGATATCTCTCTACTATCTCGCATATTTTTCCCTCATGCCACTTTTTCATTCATTGAAAAAAGAGGGTCTTCGTCATACATTCATTTCAGGCTTTATTACCGGGATAGTCTCTTACCTTGGGCTTGTATACTGGACTGTGATAGCTATGAACAGGTACGGAGGGATAGATATATATTTAAGTTCTTTGATACTTCTGTTACTTGTACTTTATCTATCAATATATACAGGATGTTTTACAATTTCTGTTTCTTATCTTGAAAAAAGGTTGTCAATTCCTATCTTCATCTCTGCTCCACTCTTATGGGTGTTATTAGAATATTTAAGAGGTATTGTGCTCACAGGTTTTCCATGGAGTTTTCTTGCCCACTCACAATATAAGTTCTTATCACTAATTCAGATAACATCCATCACCGGTACATATTTCATATCATACCTGATAGTCGCATTTAATTGCATTATATATCATGTCTTAATGGTCTATTCAACAAACGGGTCTACACCTCTTTAATTTGCATATTCTTCATCGGATCTCTCATATACGGCTACAAACAGTTGAGCAAAAAGGATGAGGGAATATTAACTGTTGCAATTATACAGGGCAATATAAAACAAGACGTAAAATGGGATGAGGCTTTCAAAATAAAAACAATCAGAACATATTACAATAAGACCCTTGAGGCAGGAAAAAATGTGGATCTTATTATATGGCCTGAAACTGCAATGCCTTTTATCTTTGAGCAAGAAATATATGTAAACAAATTCATAAAGGAGCTGCCCTCTCTTCTCAATACCCCCCTCTTATTTGGAACCGTTTCCAAGGATTCACATGGAAAGCACTACAACTCTGCATATATTTTAGGAAAAAAGGGGGGGATAATCGGTACTTACAGCAAGGTTCACCTTGTCCCCTTTGGTGAATATACCCCGCTCATTACATATTTCCCGTTCTTTGAAAAATTAACTGCTGCAGGAGGTGACTTTTCACCCGGGAGGGGACACAAACCGATCGCAACAGAGGCTGGAAACATAGGTGTACTTATATGTTACGAGGGAATATTCCCGTACATCACAAATAAAACAGTGAAAAGAGGTGCTCAGGTACTTGTCAACATCACAAATGATGCATGGTATGATAGATCATCCGCCCCTTATCAACATCTTGCTTTTTACGTCTTCAGGGCAATTGAGACGGACAGGTATCTTTTAAGGGCTGCAAATACAGGCATAAGCGCCATCATTGACCCAAAAGGACGCATAAAGGCAGAGACAGATATCTTCAAGGAAGATGTATTAAAGGGAACTTTTACTATTAGAGATACACAAACACCTTATGTGAGATACGGGGACTGGTTTATTCTGCTCGCTTTCTTATATACCTTCATCATCTGTGCAGCGAGGTGCTGGAGGATTTCCACATTCCATCCACTGGGCAATATGAACTCAAGTTTATAATTTTAATTCCAGAGATCCTGTTTGAGTTTTACTCTCAAATCATCTCCTGATCAGAAGTTCCGGCAGAAGGGTGGAGAGTTTCGGTACATAGGTTATGACGAGGAGACAGGCAATAAATAGAATAATAAAAGGCAATACTGCCCTGCCTATCTCAATGAGCGAACGTTTCATGATAGCCATTGAAACAAAAAGATTCAGACCAAAAGGAGGGGTCAAAAACCCGCACTCTATATTTACAATCATGATGATGCCAAAATGGATGTAATCTATATCGTATCTGTTCAACGTTTCTATCAGTATGGGAGATATGACTATAACGGCTGTGACAATATCCATAAGGGCGCCGATGATAAGCAGGACCCCATTTATTGCGAGGAGGAAAAGCCATTTGCTCTGAAC
>JAPLKF010000181.1 GCA_026388215.1 Pseudomonadota bacterium
ATTCACCGATTTGCTAAAAGTTCATCAATTTCTTGATCCGTGAAACCAAACTGACGAAAGATCCGAATAACGTAAGGTGGAGACAATTCACCTGCACCCATATCGATGGGAGCTATTCTTTTCCGACCCTCAACGATACGCAGGTATATGTCGTGATCACCCTTTCCATGCCTGAGAAAAGAACACCCACCGCCTACCAGTATGCGCAGTAGTTCCCTGGGCGTGAGGGATGGAATATTTTTAGGCATGAACCGCCCTGAGTTCGTATGTTTCTAATGTAGGTTCTTGCCCTTCTACGGATAGAAATTCGTGCAATTCATTGATAGCAATGGGTGCTGTAAAAAGTGATGGATCGTCAGAGAAAGCCAATTTCAGAGATGCTATAGCCTCTCTCATTTTTATAAGCGCTTCTTCTTTTGTAGACCCCTGGCTGACAACACCATTTTCCAAGCACAACGCCACCCAGTAGTCACCACTTCTTCTTAAAACAGTCATGAGGAATGACATCCTTCAACCTCCTTAATTGCTGTTCAAATACGATTATAAACTATCTCTTTTTTTCAGGGTTGCCCATGCTTAAGTTGTATCACCCTATAGTCATAGGGGCGTGAGGGGGGAGGGGTTAAGAGTGAGGGGGAAGCGGAAAGAGTCATGGTTGTCTGCTCCGGATATAGTTGGTGATTTTGCGGCTTAATTCGTCACACTGCCATAAAAGCTCATCTACATGTTCGCTGGCCAGCAGTTCCATGGCTTCGAAGACAAGCAGCATGGATACATTTTCGAAAATGGATCGTCTGGCGATGTTGAGAAATTGCTGAAACTCTTTTGAATGCAAGCTTCCACTGCCTTCAGCAATGTTATTGGGAACGGAAAGGCCTGCAGCACGAATCTGCTCAGCATAGCGGTAGAGTTTTCGTTGCTCAAGGTTATCAGCCACTTTATGAAAACGCACTGAAAGTTCTTTGCCCAGTTTCCAAATCTCGAGATCTTCAAAACGAAAATGTGGTCTTTTCATTTATCCCCTTTCCGCTTGCCCCTTAACTCTTCCCTATTTCCTAAATAAGATCTGCAAGTTTGGCCGGGTTGTCCACCATGAGGGCGTGATCGGGAACCTTTTTCATTCACCAATTCTCATATAAATCCGGCCAAGCATCGTGTTGTCAATGTGCAGTCCCGCAGCTTTTAATCTTTCAATTTTGGGCTTAGCCAAATCAATCAGACCTTTTCGCTTCGCCAAGATAATAAGTCCTATGGAACCAATCAAGGGAATATCAAAAAGGGCAGCACACTTGCGTGCCTGCAAATCATCCAAGACGACACATACTCCGTCTTTTCCAAACGCCAGAGTTAAAACCTCGCTTTCACCCTGACCTAAATCCCATGCAGCGATCAAGGGGTGTGTTGTTGAAGAACTCTTCCGGATCACCTTAGAATTGTATGAGAGTCCTGATAAATAGGGTTCTATTGATCTTTTCTTCTCAACTTCCCCGACAACGCCTTTGGGGATTATCCATGATTTGCCTAAGGGGCTTATTGTTTTTAAAAGATCCGCTTTCCCAAGTAGTATAATTGGTGAAGCATTGAGGATAAAATTATCACTCATAGCCGGCCTCTTGCAGGACCTCCTCTGCTGAATATTGAAAAGGGGATACGTTGAATTTTGACAATGCCAATAAAAAGTCCTCACGGTTCATGCCCGCTATCTCAGAAGCTTTCTCCTGGGAAACGACACCCATTTCGTACCATTTTACTGCCGCAGTCAGACGTATCTCATCTGAAAACTCAACCGGTGTTTTTCTGAGCGCTGAAAATACGCTTAAAGGCAGCTTAAGGCTTATAGTCTTGGTTTTCATTTTATGTTCCTCCTTCTTCCTCTTGGTTTAGTTGGTGGGGGTCAAATCTTTATCCTTGACATTGCTCATAAGGCATAGCGGGTAAGCTGGCAAGCTCATAAACGAATTGGCTCACAATTCCATGTTAAGTCTTATAAACATTATCGTGATGGTCAAAATCAAGCAGTGTAACTATCTTCTGCTCCTCGTTAATTTCATATACCAGAACGAAAGACCCGCCTATATGCACTCTACGTTTGTTTTGCAGAGGTTTCCTTAACGGCTTAAAATGATGAGGTTCCGGATCCTTTCTTTTAAGCTTTTTAAGCTTCTTGTCGAGGCCCTCTTTAATTGCAAGCCGGTACACTATCTTAAACCGTATCTTTTACCAAAGTCTTCGACCATAATAGACTTCTCCTGCTCAATGTCTTTCATCCTCATAATAAAATCGCGACGCAGCTCTGGTTCTTCCATAAGACTCTTCTTGAGTTGAACAATATCTTGCTGCAAATCAACCACCTTTTGGTAAACGGCTTCAAGGGTTATATTCTTCATTTTATATTCTCCTCATTAAGTGATCTTTTATATAGTAAGCTTACAAGGCCGGGATTTCAATTTAAATATAAAGGCGGGGAAAGGGGTAATGGGGTCAAATCTTTATCCTTGACTTTGGTCCTTCGGAGCTGGCAGTAATTCTGTTCAACGTTCTATGTTCAAGGTTCAAGGTTGTTCCTTCGGAGCGGGTAAACTCAACAGCTCATTGGCTGGCAAGCTGTCAACTTACTTTTCGTATTTTTTTGTTTTCCAGAATGAGATTTTCTGTAGAAATATTAAATATATCGGTTAGAGAGTACCGTTCGGTTGCATCCAGGACCTCTAATCCTATCAGCTTTCCATTCTCATCTAAATCGATATTTAATCCCTCTTCTATCTCTACTGTTCGATCTACATATTTTTCCTGTAAACGGACATACAGGGCGTCTACTTCCCTGTCATATTCTATTCTCATGATTTCCCTCCCTTTACCATTGCAGTAACTATAATTATATCACTATTTTCAATTTTATATGTTATTTGAAGTAGGGCGAGTTCCGATGGCTCTAAACGCATTTTTTCTTTCCTTTATAGAATCTTCTAATCTATCAGGATTATTTATAGTGTCTTTAATTTCCTTCTCAGTAATTTTTCTCCATTTTATCTGTCTTCTTGCATGCCTGCTTAATTTTAGATTCTTCAAATTCATCTTTTTATAAAACCGAGGTTATTATTGGTTTCTCTGGTTTATTTTGTTTCTTTGGTCTGTCTTGTTGAGAGATACCAATTGATGGTCTCTTTTAGTCCCTCCTCGAAACCCACTTTCGCACTGAATCCGAACCCATTGAATGCTCTTGTTGTATCAAGCATTCTCCGCGGTTGGCCATCGGGTCTTGACTTATCCCATACAATCTTACCCTTATAATTTGTCATCTTCACAATTAGTTCAACAAGGTCTTTGATTGATATTTCAAATCCTGCGCCTATATTGACAGGGTCACTTTTATTATAGATTTCTGTTGCAAGAATGATGGCTTCAGCGGCGTCTTCGACGTAGAAGAATTCGCGGGTTGCAGAGCCGGTACCCCAGACTTCGACTGTCACAGACCGTGAATCGTGATTCGTAATTCGTGAACAGTAGATACCGTAATGTTTTAGAACAGCTAAAACATCTTCGATAGGAGAGGCTTTACTAATTACGAATCTCGAATTACCAATTACGGCTTCGTTATCGCCATTGCGGAGGAAGTCGTGGATGATGGAGTCGAAGTCGTTGCGGGAGAGGAGGTTGGCGAGGTGGAATTTGCGGATAAGGGCAGGGATGACATGAGAGGATTTAAAAGAGAAATTATCACCAGGGCCATATAAATTGACGGGGAGAAGAAAAATAGAATTAAACCCG
>JAPLKF010000182.1 GCA_026388215.1 Pseudomonadota bacterium
GTCTAAAAGATAAGCTTGATGATACATACGAACATATTATTAGTCAACTTGTTATAATGATAGGTGAATCTGAAAAATGGATGATAAAATTAAAATAAACGCAGTCACTCACACACGCCCATACGCCGTTACTCCGTTACGCCGTTACTCCAGCGGGGGTTTAAAACATGAAAACCTTATTTGAAGGGAAGAAATTATATGCCGTAATTATTGTGTTTCTCTTTATTATTACCTTTTTTATCACCTTTTCCGTCATACGCAACCACTATCAGCATGTAGTAAAGGATACAATCGCTGCAAATAAATTAAAGGCGCGTTTCCTCTCCTCGCTCATTTATGAGCATCAGAAGGCAGCTACCAGTATCCTGGAGTCCTATTCACAACGTCCCCTTTTCATCGATGCAGCGAAGAAGAAGGACTTTGACCGCGCCATATATCACATGAAATCCTTAAGCGAGCATCATACTGAAATCGATACCCTCTTTATAACCGACCAATATGGAGTCGTCTGGGCAAACTACCCGGTGAGTAAAGAATCCTATGGTAAGAACCTTGCCTACCGTGACTGGTATAAAGGGGTAAGCAAGAAATGGAGACCCTATATTTCTACAGTATTCCGTTTGATTGTCCTGGAAAAAGATCTCGCTGTTGCTATATCTGTCCCTGTATTAGACAGAAAAGGTAAAGTCATCGGGATATTTGGCAGCACCCAGCGCACCCTCTTCCTCGCCACCTTCATCAAGGGAAATATAATAGATCCCGAAAAGAGTATCACCCTCCTCGACCAGGAAGGAAACATCATATTCAGTAATGCTGTTCCCTATCAGGAGAAAATAACGAAATACCCTGACGCGCACGTACTGGGAAAGGCAGTTGCAGGGGTCATTATTGATATGGAAATTGCAGATGCAAAAGAAAAGGGGAGCATCTCCTATGTATCCATTGCACCGGTAAGGGGGATTGGCTGGTCAGTCATTGTTGGGCAGGAGAAAAATGCAATCCTGAAGTCATTATACGGGTATTTCATCCGCTCCGCAGTTACAGGTTCCATCATATTCCTCTTCCTTACAGTCTGTTTACTCTATTTCAGGAGGGAGTACAAATACAGGAAAACAAAGGAACTCCTCCAGGCAGAGGAGAAATACCGGAATATTTTTGAAAATACCGTTGAAGGTATTTACCGGACCACCCCTGAAGGGCGCTTTATCATCATCAACCCGGCCTTCGCAGCGATATGCGGATATGCGTCGCCGGAAGAGATGATAGAAAAGGTGACCGATATCCCAAATCAGATCTATGCAAACCCGGAAGACAGATTGCGGCTTCAAAAACGCATCGCCGCAGGGGAAAAGGTGAAAGGCTTTGAGGTCCAATTCAAACACCCGACACGAGGGCTGGTCTGGGTTTCCATCAATGCAAACGCACTACGCGATGAACAGGGGAATATTCGCAATTACGATGGGACAATAGAGGACATCACCGAGCGCAAACAGGCAGAGGAAAAAAGATTAAAAGAACGAAAAAGATTCCAGGTCCTCGCAGATAATGCACCATATGGTATTATGGTTATCGGGGAAGATAATACCTTTACTTACCTCAACAATAAATTCAAGGAAATTTTTGGCTATGATCTTCATGACCTTCCTGACGGGAAAACGTGGTTTAGAAAGGCATACCCTGATGCTTTATATAGACACACGGTCATCTCTACATGGATAGATGACTTAAAAAATGTCAAAAAAGGTG
>JAPLKF010000183.1 GCA_026388215.1 Pseudomonadota bacterium
TCAGGTACCGGAGGTCATTGAAGAGAAAGAACTACTCGGCCCATACCGTGAAGAACTACATGAACATAATGGATAACTTCACGAGGTGGCTGAGAACCCCCCTACGAGAGGTAACCCGTGAGGATATAGGGGCCTATGTGGATCACTCCTTAAGAAAGCGGCTAAAACCGAAGACGATCACCTGCCATCTGCAAACCATACGTCTCTTCTTCGACTACCTCATCAACGAGGAGGGGGTAGATATGGTCAATCCGGTCACAAAGATCTCGCTCCGTCTGCCAAAACCTCTGCCCAGGCACCTGAAGGACAACCAGGTCACCACCCTCTTTGCGGTAATCACGGATTTGAGAGACAGGGCCATATTCATGCTTATGCTCCGATCAGGCCTTCGGGTGGAAGAGGTTGCCAAACTTACCGTAGATGCGGTAGAGTATCACAGAAGACAGCTTTTTGTCTCCAATGGAAAAGGCGGTAAGGACAGGGTGGTGTACTTGAGTGAGGATGCTCAATCTGCGCTTCAGGCGTACCTGAAGAAACGGTCGTCGAAAGCGAAAGGGTTATTCCTGGTACAGAAGGGACCCATGACAGGGAAACCAATATCTGTCCGTGGAATCCAGAAGAGGATCGAATACTATGCGCGAAAGAGCAGGCTGAAAGTCTCCTGCCACCAGCTAAGGCACACGATGGCAACACAGCTACTCAACGCGGATGCCGCCCTCGTCACCATCCAGGACCTTCTGGGGCATGGCCAGATTACCACGACACAGCGGTACTGCCGGGTATCGAACCTGAAGGTGCAAAGGGACTACTACAAGGCTATCGAGGTCGTCATGCAACGGACCCAGTCACGTGAAGACGATGAGTTTGAATTGGATGAAAAATGGATAAAGGAAAACAGGGTGTAAGTAACTAACATCACGAGAGAAAACAGGATATGTTACGTATAGCACCTACGAATAAACAGAGTTTATAAACTGGAAAAATAATTATTACGGGTAGAAACAAAGCAAATTATGACGCTGTTGGTTAAAATGTAAACCCCTTCTCTCTGAACAGTCTTATGCATACATCCGCCACCTCATTATCATATAGGATACCTTTGTTCTTTTCTATCTCTTCAAGGGCTGCATCGATACCCTTTGCTGGCCTGTATGGCCTGTGGGAGGCCATAGCTTCTATTACATCAGCAACAGCGAGTATGCGAGCCTCAAGGATAATATTCTCGCCTTTTAACCCTTGAGGATATCCTGAGCCATCTAATCGCTCATGGTGTTGGAGGACTGTCTCAGCTATGGTATGGGGTAACCCAACCTCTTTTAATATGTCATACCCTGTTTGAGGATGGACCTTGATAAGGCCAAATTCCATATTCGATAATTTGGTAGGTTTACTCAATATCTCAGCGGGTACTGATATCTTCCCGATGTCATGAATATTACCTGCCGTACGGATATTCTCTATTGTATCCTTTGATAAGTTCATCTCCTGGGCAATTATTATTGCAAGATTAGATACCCTTTTTTGGTGACCCGAGGTATAGGGATCTCGTGTCTCTACGATCAGTGACATAGCTTGGATGGTACCAGCTAAGGTTTTTCTCAGTTTCTCAAGGGTTTGTTTCAGTTCTTCTTCGGCAAGCTTGCGTAGGGTGATGTCTTCGAAGGTACCTTCGAAATTGAGGATATTTCCCGTCTCATCCTTGACCGCATGGGCATTGATGGACGCCCAGAATATACTTCTATCTTTCCGGTAGTGTTGTACTTCAAATCCTTCAACCCTCCCTTTCTCTTTCATAAGGGTGATATATCTTACATAGTCATCAGGGTTCACATAGAGTTGCTCCCCTATATTTGTTACAGAGGACATGAATTCCTCTGGTGAGTCGTATCCAGACATCCGTGCCATGGCAGGGTTTGTACTGAGGAATCGCCCATTCAGTGTGGTCTGGAAGATACCCTCTACGGCATTCTCGAAGATAGAGCGGTATTTGGTTTCAGCCTGACGTAACGATTCTTCCGCCTGTTTGCGTACGGTGATGTCTTCGCACGCCATGAGGAACTGACCTGATTCCATTTGCACAGGTATGAAATTGACAACCTTTATTGACCCATCTTTGCACGTCACTTCAAAGGTTTCCGTGATGTTCTCCCCAGCCTTTAATTTCTCTATATCTGCTTTCCAGGTAGAAATCACGGAGTGCCTGTATGCAGGATCAGGGTATGCTTGTTTAAACCAGGTTTTGCCGTTAGGAGTATCATAGAGCGTATAACCGAACATCTCTTCAAATTTAGAGTTGAAGTATTGAAAGTTTCCATCTTGATCGACCATAATCAGTCCGAAGGGTGCGTTATCAACGAGGGACAGGAATCTCTGCTTTTCCGCAACGATTCTTTCTTCAGCTTTTTTCCGCTCTGTAACATCGCGGATGATGTTAAGGAGAACTTTTTCATCTCTCACAACAATTCCCTGTGAGCTGCTCTCGACAAAGAAGGTGGTTCCGTCCTTCCGACGATGAACCGTTTCATAGAAAATATTTTTCTCACTGGCTTTTTTCATCTCCTCAGTGACAACGGCCTGGGAATCAGGCTCCCGGAGGTTAAATATAGTCAGGGATTGTAATTCTTCGTGTGTATACCCGTATGCATCTTCTGCGGCTTGGTTCGCTTCTATAATTCTGCCATCACGGAAACGTATAAAGAGGATAATATCACGGGTATTCTCAGAGAGAAGCTTATACAGTTTTAATATGTTTTCAGCTTCCTTGCGTTGTGTTATGTCTTCAGAGGTGCCTTCGTGGTATAAAGTCTCCCCTTCTTTATTGAGGATTGCCCGTGCATTCATGGAGACCCAGAAGGTGGTTCCGTCCTTTCGACGCATCTCCGCCTCAAAATTCTCTACCACGCTCTTTTCATATAAAAGATGTTTGAATTTATCTCTCTCTTCTGGTCTGATGTAGAGTTCCTCTTCTATGGATTTGACTGTAGCAATCAACTCCTCCGGTGTGTCATACCCATACATCCGGGCAAGGGCAGGATTGGCTGTGATGAAACGGCCCTCAGGTGAGATCTGCAAAATCCCTTCGATGGCGTTAGTGAAGATGCTGCGATACTTCTCCTCTGCCAGACGGATTTGGTCGTATAACCAGGAGCTCTCCAACACAGGCGCGATGATGCTTACCAGAATGCTCAAACCCTTTATCTGGCCTAACGTAAAAGCACGCCGGCTCTGCGTGGTGCTCACATTTAATACTCCGAGTAACTTACCACCTGCAAGGATGGGCATTGATGCGGCACTGTGTATGTCGTCCCTTGGATTGACCGGCTTGAAACGGGCATCCTCAACCTTGCCATCGAGTGTAACCAACTGGTGATTTCGTGCAACCCAGCCTGCAATGCCACTGTCTATGGGTACCCGTGTCCCTATGAATTGCTCCAGATGTTTCCCCTTGGCTAAAGCAATGTAGAGCTCGCTTTTGTCGTCTTCTGCAGGAAGCATGATGGATGCCTCGTCGGACTGGCACTGCTGGATCGCAGCATCTAAAAGCTTATTAAGAATCGTCCGAATATCGAAGGGGAAGGAAATCAATGTTGCCAGCTCGTAAATTGCTACTGTTTCTTGTAGCTGTATGTTTTCAAGCTTAAGCCACCGCACTTCCATTGCCCGGGCAATAAGTGGCAGGAGAAAATTTATCTTGAAAGGTTTCAATATATAATCAAAGGCACCAAATTGCATAGCTTTTACAGCAGTCTGCACAGTACCCTGGCCTGTCATGATAATACTTATTATATTATGGTCTATCTCGAGGGCAGCCTTAAAAAGGGCTATTCCATCCATGCCAGGCATCATAAGGTCCGTGAGTAATATGTCAAAATCTTGGTTCTTCAGGACATCGAGGGCTTTTTCGCCTGATGTAAAACCCAATGTCTCGTATCCTTTTCCTGCCAGCGTTTCGCAGAGAACGGACATCAATTCCTGCTCGTCGTCTACTATCAAGATACGGCCTAAACTCAAATCTGAGGTTTTTTTCGCCATGATCCCTGCTCCTTATTCACCTATGTTGTCCTTCTCCTCATAAAGACTATGAGAGACGACCGAGGTCACCGAGGTCGGGAGGACAATACGAATTGTGGTACCCTT
>JAPLKF010000184.1 GCA_026388215.1 Pseudomonadota bacterium
TCTTGTAGATGCTTGTTCCTACGGGGGTTTACATAACAGGCAAAGGATATTTGCCTGTTAATTATATATATCACATATACCCAAGGAGGTAGTAGGAATGAATAAGACAGAAATCATAGCAAAAGTGGCAGAAGAAATTAAGGTTTCAAAAGCAGCTGCAGCAAAGGCTTTCGCCGTGATCACGGGCTCTATTGAACAGGCAATGAGGAAGGGAGAAAAGGTAAGATTTATAGGGTTCGGAACATTCTCTGTCGCACAGAGGAAGGCCAGAAAGGGAAGAAACCCCCAGACCGGCAAAGAGATCAAGATTGCTGCAAAGAAGGTCCCTAAGTTTTCCGCAGGAACGGCTTTAAAGGCAGCAGCCAGTGGAAAAGCGGCGGCCGTAAAACCAAAAGCGAAGAAGGCATCTGCAAAACCGGCAGCTAAAAAATCGAAAAAGAAATAAATTAAGACCAGGCGGGCCTTTTGTCCCGCTTTCTTTTTCATAACCGGCGCCACATGAAAACTGGAAGCGATTAGCAAATGCGGTTGAGGACTTCTCAGCAACAAGGCGAAAGCCGAAAATACTGTTTATCCCAGGTGGTAATCATTATTCCTATCTCTACAAAAACTTTGCACAGCAATGCATAATATGTTCTAATAAATTTGATTTATGCCTTTTGTGAAATGCATTTTTATTGACTGCGATTATAAAAGAGAGGAGGTGGAAAAAGGATGGGAGGAAACAAGGACAAGAAGAAAAAAGAAAAAAAGAAACCGAAGAAAGCAGCAACAGAGAAGAAATCCAGCAAGTGATAACTGTTTCTGCTTTCTAAGTAGGGTACAAAATGAGACCCCTTCACACTATGTAAGATTTGACCTGCTTTTAAAACGGATTGCAACTCCGGATTTCCCGAAGTTAAACTTTTCGTTTTTCTTCAAGGTGGGAAGGGGATTAAAGAAGAGGGTGGATACTTGATAAAAAATGTCAGGCTTGATACTGACAACTTTCTGTTAGTCGTGTTTTTTAGAAATAAGCAATTTATACAATGTTTAAATTGGTAATGGTGACCCCTCCAAATTCTGATTGACATTTTTTGAGTACAATATCAGAATAGAATAAACAAATTATGTAAAGTGGAGGGGGCTGAGATAGGTGGTATATCCGAACCGGTACGGATGTGAACAAGTTAGCTGCACCTGCCGCTTTGTTTCAGCGTAATCATTTGTACTCGAGCCGTTAGGCGTAAAAGGGAAGATAGGCTATCCCAGTTTCTTCAGGAGAAATTGACCATGGAACTCAACAGGGGAAGAAGAAGTGCTCCTGCCAGCATCATTCTTGCCACTTTAATCTGGCTAATCTATCCCGCAATGATTGCACAGCCGCAGGAGCAGCACGGAGATGTTTGCGAAAAGAGGAAAGGACTGGTAATCCTTGTCGAGTTTCCGGACATTGTCCCTCCGGTTGATGAGGACTTTGTCAGGGAGCGTTTCAAGAAGCTTGACTTCTATGTACGTGAGATGTCCTACGGGAAGGTGTGCACTGACGTCGACATCACAGGATGGCACCGGCTCCCTGATTCCATTAGGCGGTATGATATCTCTCCAGCCAATCTCAAAGTCGACAAATCACGTGTCGTAAGACTTATACAGAATGCCATTGATGCTGCAGATGGGAAGAATGATTTTTCACGTTATTCCTTTGTTGTCCTGTTTCTCGGTGCCCAGTTCAAAGAATACGGCATGGTAGGGCTCTGTGGATATCCGGGTATGCTCGGATGGAAACAGGAGATTATATTTAAGACCAAAAGCGGACAGATTGTTCAAGGAGGAGTTGCGATCTTTACTTATCAAGCGCACCTTGGCACACTCTTTCATGACGTAGCCCATGTCTGGGGAGGAGTGAGCGCTGGGAAAAGAGTATTACCCTGCCTCTACGACCACGACATTCAGGCAAAACATCCCACAAACGACACCGGTTTTGCAGAGGCGCTAATCAATATGGGTTACTGGGACCCCCTTTCCTGCCATTTCTACAAGCGGAATATTCCACCACCGGGCATATCATCATGGACGAAGCTAAGACTCGGCTGGATCGCACAGGAAAAGGTACGGGTGGCGGATCCAAAGCAGGTCAGCGAAATTGTGCTCGGCCCACTCGAAGACGCGTCATCAGAAACGCTCGTGATAAAAATCCCGCTTACAGAGTCAAGATTTTATCTCATCGAGAACCGACAAGCGATTGGTAGTTTTGATCCCCACCTCCCCGGTAAAGGTATTCTGATCATGTATGCAGACGATAGCATAGAAGAATGCAGGTATGGGAAATCACCGGTCAGACTGATCAATGCAGACCCTGCTGTTCCATATCTCCAGGGCGCTGCCTTCGACCTGCCGGGGAA
>JAPLKF010000185.1 GCA_026388215.1 Pseudomonadota bacterium
CGTAACGGAGTAACGGCGTATGGGCGTGTGTGAGTGACTGCGTTTATTTTAATTTTATCATCCATTTTTCAGATTCACCTATCATTATAACAAGTTGACTAATAATATGTTCGTATGTATCATCAAGCTTATCTTTTAGACGCTTATCTATGAATCCGCATTTATAGGCAAACTCAATCCATACCTGAGTTTCGCAGGCTTCGCTTTCTGCATCGCTCAATTTTGCAATAAACGCAGCCTTGTACCTCCTCTTTCGCCATGCTTCGGCAATGTTTGCACAGACTGAACGGGAAGACCGTCTAATCTGATCGGTCATGGAATATTTTTCCTCCTGCGGAAACGTTTTAGTAAACTGAAATACTTCCATCGCAGTATCCATAGCATTCTGATAAACCTTCAACTCTCTGTAATTCGTTACAAATTCTCCCATACGCCGTTACTCCGTTACGCCCATACACCGTTACGGTTTATCTCACCCGCTTCACCATTCACTATCCTTATTTCATTGGGCAATATATTACAATTATAGCCTATAATCAGCTTTTTGCAATAACTTTTCGTCAGGAGCTGAGCGCTCTTTTCCGGCGAAGCGGATCAAGTATAATCCCACTTATCTCTGAGATGGCTCAGCGGCATTGCAATGATTTTTTCTGAAAGCTTGTATCGTTCACTTCCAGGATAAATTACCCATAATGAAACAAGATGGAGGTCTTCTACGGCTACATTTATTGACTTTGTAATGCGAGGTGCATCAATGTACTTAAATTCTATCCCCCAGTTTTTCCCTCCGCTCTGCCAGAAAAGATCCAGTTCAGCCCCTGCATGGGTACTCCAGAAATATAGTGAATGTTCTTCTTTACCAAGAACCCGGGAGATATGTTCGAGGGCAAACCCCTCCCATGAAGCGCCAAGTTTGTTATGTGAAAGAAGTTGTTTTGGCATATCTATAGACATGAGGGAATGAAAAAGTCCGGAGTCCCGTAAATATATTTTTGGTCTCTTGACAAGCCTTTTTCCGATATTCACATGCCATGGCTGAAGCACCCTTATCATATAGGTTCCTTCCAGAATATCGCAGTACCTGCGAACCGTCATATCAGAGATACCGAAAGAGCGTCCCAGTTCAGCATAGTTTATTACACTACCGTGATAATGACTTAACATGGTCCAGAATCGCCTCATCATCCTTGAGGGAATTTGAATCCCCAGTTGAGGTATATCTCTTTCCAAAAATGTAGAAATATAGTTCTCACGCCAAAGGCGGCTTTCCTCATCCGATTTAGCCAGATATGATCTTGGTAATCCTCCACGGAACCACAGTCTTTCGATGCTATTCAATCCAACATCTGCTGGCCTGAAACCACCAAGCTGATAGTAAGCGATCCTTCCTGCAAGCGATTCAGAACTCTGCTGCAAAAGATTTCTTGAAGCACTTCCCAGGATTATATATTTTTGATCCTGTTTTTTATCCACCAGATAGCGCATTAACGGAAATAATTCGGGCATTCTTTGAATTTCATCAATGACAATAATCCCCTTCAATCCTTCCAGGGCTAACTGAGGTTGTTCAAGGCGGGCAATATCACGCGGATTTTCAAGGTCGAAATAATGTTTATACGGGATTGTCTTGACAAGGGTTGTTTTCCCGCACTGGCGCGCTCCGAGTACGGCTACAATGGGAAATGACCTGATCAGTTTTTGAATATCTCTGAAATCCTTTTTTCTCTCTATGAACGTCATAACAACAGTATATCAGTGTTCCTTGAAATGTCAACAAATATATATGATATTTCAAGGACATTAACTGAAAGGTTGACAATATATTAGGAGTGGAGGACGTCTCCACAACATCCGCATCATATAAGGTGCCATTGTTCTGGACAATTTCCTCAAGAGCCTTGTCTATTCCTAAAGCCGAACTGTAGGGCCTGTAGAATGAGTATGTGTGGGTGAGTGACAGATTGAATATACTATCACCATAAAATCAATTATAGCCACCTTTTGTGAATTGTCAATGATTAGGTTTGGTACTATTACCACTTGAGACACGGTATAAATCGCTTATTTATGAAAAACTCTGTTTCAGGAAGAAAGTAGGCCTGTGGGAAAAAATGGGGTCTTGACAGCCTGTTGCCCAAATCAAATTATTTGCCGGAACACTGTTTCCCTCGACGCTCCGGCTCCGCGTTTCTTACCCCATCCGCAAGCGGGTACCCGGCCTCGGAATTCACTCAATTCGTGAACTCGTGCTTCGCACTCAGACAGCACGTACGGTTTCATTGCGAACGGATGTGAGCAACATTGTCCTCCTGCCTGTCGGCAGACAGGTCGGAACACTTTTCCTCGTCAAGTGGGTACCCAAGAAATGGTGAACCAGAAAAAACAGTTTTTCAACTTTCTTCAATAAAAAAGCGCCCCGCAAAGAGGCGCTTTTTTGTGAGCGAAAGTTTATTTATATTTTTTCTTCCCCGATTCTCATGCTGTAGAAGGAACGGTATATGAAGACAAGGGCAACTATTAAGAATACAATGCCAATTCCTGTCTTCAGGCTTTGAGACTGCATTGTAACCGCAATCTCTGTAGCGAGCAAGCCGAAAAGGGTTGTGAACTTAATGACCGGGTTCATTGAAACGGATGAGGTATCCTTAAACGGGTCGCCAACAGTATCACCAATAACGGTTGCTTCATGGAGCGGCGTACCCTTCTCTTTCAGGTCCACTTCCACAATCTTCTTTGCATTATCCCATGCAGCACCGGCATTCGCCATGAAGATTGCCTGGAATAGCCCGAAGAATGCGATTGCTACGAGATACCCTATGAAGAAGTAGGGGTTAAAGAAGGAAAGCGCAAGAGTCATAAAGAAGATGACTACAAAAATGTTTATCATGCCCTTCTGTGCGTAAATCGTGCATATCTTTACAACTTCCTTGCTATCCTCGATAGATGCTGCCTCAGCGCTTTCCAGCTTGATATTGTTCTTGATAAATACAACTGCACGGTATGCACCTGTCACAACGGCCTGTGTTGCAGCACCTGTAAACCAGTAGATTACCGCGCCACCCATCAAGAGACCGAGGATGATTTCTGGCTGAACAAGGCTCAATTTTGCAATTACTCCTCCAAACATATGTTCAAGGAGAATAATGATACCAAAGACCATCGTTGTTGCACCGACAACTGCTGTTCCGATGAGCACAGGTTTTGCTGTTGCCTTGAATGTATTTCCCGCACCATCCGTCTCTTCAAGGTAATCCTTGCCATTTTCAAAATCTGGGTCAAAACCGAACTCCTTCTTTATTTCCTCTTTTATATTTGGTATGCTTTCAATTCTTGAGAGTTCATATACAGATTGTGCATTGTCTGCTACAGGCCCGAAAGAGTCAACACAGATCGTTACAGGACCCATGCCGAGAAAACCGAATGCCACAAGACCAAAAGCAAAAACCGGTGTAGCAAAGACAAATTCCTTGGGCATTATGGCTATGATAGATGGGTTTTTGGATACAAGATAGGCAATGAACATGAGAACGAGTATAACAAGCCCTTCCCAGAAGGCTGAAAAGTTACCTGCCACAAAACCTGAAAGTATATCGAGGGATGCTCCACCCTGACGTGCAGAGCTCATAACCTCCTGTACGTGGCGGGAGTTTGTGCTTGTAAATACCTTTGTAAACTCCGGTATTAAGGCACCGGCAATTGTTCCACAGCTGATGATGATTGAAAGCGCCCACCAGAGTGAACTGTACTCTGCGGGGAGATCAGAAAGC
>JAPLKF010000186.1 GCA_026388215.1 Pseudomonadota bacterium
CTGTCCTTTCCGTATTCGAGGGCGCCTTTTAAAAATGTCTCAAGGTCATAGGATGTGTCCAAAGTCAAGGGCAGAAGTGAAATCTTTGCATAATTTTCGAGTGTTTCAATTCTTTTCAGGAATTCTGTATAGGGATGTATATTGGGGTTATAGAAATACCCCGTAACCTCAGCGCCTTCTTTTCTCAGTTCCCTTAATGTATATATACTGCACGGCGCACAGCATATATGCAAAAGGACTTTCATACCCTTCATATCTTGTTGTTTTTCAGTATTTTTTGCCATCTTTCACAATTTTAGCATCTTCATAATCTTTTTTCCATTGTTACATACTTCGCGAGAAGACCCTATTGAATAGGGCTAAACAGTTTCTTCCTGAAAGATAGCATTTGTCATTACTTCTGAATATACAACATTTCAATCCGTATTCAATTCCCCAACATAATGGGTTGATATCTCCCGGTCGTGAATCTTCTTCTCTCGTTTTGGAATGTAAAAACCGTTTTTTTTTGCCCTCGATATGATGGTCGTCAGAGAAACCTCTTGAGCATACTTCTTCCGGATCTGGTCCCGAATATAACTGTAATTGTAAGACCAAACCGGCATGGTCTTATCATCAATCAATTGCTTCTCTGACGCCAATTCTCTGATAATATTATCCTCAACTTCCTTGCAGATCTTCCTGCTCACACCCTCCCGCTTATAACCCACAGTAAACTCACCAAGACTCTGACGATACCGCTTGACCCATTCGAAAAATTGCCGCCGCTTCAATCCCAGTAAATCCATGGCCTGCTCGATCAAAATCTCTTTACTCAGGTATCTATCCAAAATCATGCTCACCTGCTCATCCATAAACCGCTTGTGCATCTGCTCCTTCATCGCTCCCCTCCATGCTTGAATGTGATTTTTCAAACATCTTAACACAGAGTGCGGTTTTAAATTTCAAATTAGTGCGGTTTTGATTCTTAACTGACAAAAGCCCGTGAGGGCTAACCTATGCCGATTTACGCATTAACCAAATCTCATGGACTTTCTTTCCACCGTTTTCCTGGATAAAGGAAGACATCTTTTCTTTTTCCCTGAGGATGTTTCCAATCTGACATCTTTTGAATTTAAATTTGTTCTTCATCAGTTTTAAGGCTTCATTTATCAATGCTTTTTCAATTAAGTCTTTATCATTCTTCGCTTTCTTGGTAACGATAATTTTAAAAATCTTTCCTTCTTCAATCTTATCAAGCAGTTCATCTACCAGACCCTCTCTGACAAAGATAACCTTCCTGCCTCCTTCTATAAATAAGGGATATAAATTTGGCCACCAGTGAATAAATCCCACAACCTCTCCATCTTTCTCAGCAAATAGAACATAATCATCCCTATTTAATATATGTGCGATTTCTGAATACCAGACACGAGGCCATCCAAAAACATTAGGATACCAGAAGCCGTAATTGCCAAAATAATAAGGACAATCATCGCTAAGAGACCATAGTTTATAATACAATTTCTTATCTCCTTCATCACTGGATATATGTTTTCTGATATGTATCCGTTGATGATTGTCTTCATTACCTTCGTTGAATTCATCCAGATTTAATTCAAAGCAAAGAATTACTTTACTACAGGTAAATCCACGGTTTTCGAAGATCTGTATCCAATCCGGGGTATTATATGTATTTACAGCGCAACTGGTGGAGGGGAAGAATATCTTTGAATCAATTTCTCTGTAAAGTTCTGCTTCAATAACATTAACTCCAGCCCTTTTTCCGATTTCATAGATTTCCTGCATCAAGATATTAACTGCTTCTTTTTTAATTTCCTTATCGCATTGAAGTATAAGAGGTCTTGTGATCCGAAGCACTCTTTCCGTTCTCCACCCTCGTTTAAGGATGTAGGGGAAACAATAAAAGCCTGCGATAGGGATTTTACTCCCTTGGTGGCATAAGGAAAAGCCTTGAATACTGGATGGGAATATAAATTCCGATGGAAGATAATTAGGATCGGCTGCGTAAGTCTGATCAAAAAGCTTTTGGCACTCTTGATCAAGAACATAAAGTTGAAATGGATTTGGTTTATACAAATTCTAATTCTCCTAAAATCCGACTTGCACCGTTCAGGTAAAGGGCTTTCATTTCCCGAAACTCTTTGATTTCATTTTCAAAGATCCAATTGTCAGGAATGAGGGATCCATATTTTTTGATGAGATTTGCATAAGCCTCACGCGGGGCTGCAGAAAACACGTCAAACTGTCTAAGCTCCTTCCACCTATCAATCCTGATGAGCTTATCCTTATAGAGATCGACGGCCTCAGTGTCGGGGTAGGGTGTCATGATCCAGAGTTGTGTCTTCGCTCCAAGCCTCTTAAGTTCACACATCAAATCGAAGGTTGACTCTACCTCTTCCCTGGTCTCCGTGGGAATGCCAATCATTGCAGAAACGGTGGGTTTTAAACCGAGGCAAATTTCATCTGTAATTAGATGCTTAATATAGTCAATGTTCATCCATG
>JAPLKF010000187.1 GCA_026388215.1 Pseudomonadota bacterium
TTTTTCATCTGTAGAATGATCCGGGTCTTCAAATGTAATAGCCAGTGGATCACCAAAAACTGTCGCTGCCTCCTGAAGTGTAACGTTATGTTTTCGGACGTTAGCAACAGCTTTTTTCGGGTCCCACTCAAATTCCACCTTGACCCCTCCTACCGGCTATTATATCAGAAAAGTCGATTATCGTAAATATTATTAATTAATATACCAACTTGTCTTTTTCTAAATACTACAACCACCAACAAAAAAATAGCAAGAGCTTTTTTTGCATCTCTGAAATATTGTCACAGACTTATTTCTACTCAGATGGTTTTTGCTGATATTGCAGAGTAAAAACCAATGTACTTTTTTGTGGAGTAATTGGCAAAGCGATTGCAACAAATTCGGTACGTGATCAATAAATAGCTACGAGAGTATTTTGTATAAAGGAGATAAAAGTTAATGATTACCACGAGAAAGTAAATAGTTATTTATAAGTCTAAGACGTCCCTCTCCCCTCTCCCACAATAATCAAGATCCCACAAGGCTTTCCTAGTCCAGATGGCCTAACCCAATGTCAAAACCCATGGTACTTAATTCGAACAGTTCTTTTGGAACCTGCCGCCAGACCAGATCATCAGTTTTATCTCGCGCTTTCCTCGCTAAGGCGACATATTCAGATGCACTCCAGGTCTTGGGAACCCGCTCTGGAATTGCGGACAAAAGGATACGTCTTCCCTCTTCAGTCACGTGGCTCTGAGATACCAAAGTGCCAAGAAGAGGCTCAACGGCCAGCATCGGAAACATGCGTAAACTACAGTTGACGTTACGGATTCTTCGATCTTTTTCGTCGAGCAGGAAATACCCACGCTCAACAAGAGCATTAACGTGTACTGAGCTAAACCAGAAGTGAATTGTCCGATCTTCAAATCTTTTGGCATCGCCTCGTACAAGCAACACGATAACCAAAAAACTGTAGTTTGTGCTAACCAGTAAGTCCAAATCTTCCTTTTTTATCGAAATAGAAACCTCTGCTTCATCGCGACCCGATGTGCTTGGCCGAAAATCTGAAGACATTAATCGTCGAGACTTGATTTGAACAGCGAAAGGTGGTTCGAGCAGTCGTCCTCTCAGGTGAGGCCCCATGGAACGCTCCTTTTGGTTTGTGACAATAAGGTCAAAGCCAAAATCAGCAGGGAGCAAAAAGGCCTCGTAGCCTGCTGAAAAAAGCTTTCCGGCCACGTAATGTTCGGCTTCAAACCCCTTGTAAAGCCGCTCAAAGAATTCCATATATCATCCCTCAGTAATGCTCTACCGCTTCAATATTGACCGATTTTCTTACTCCTATCTTTCATTATCCCACAGCTCTTAAAAATATCAAGAATTTTTTTGTAAACAGTTCATTTATTACCAATTGTAACGGAGTATGAAATGATGAAATAAGAAAAACAACATTGCAGGAAGCTATACGTAACAAAATTTATTGACCATTAAACCGTTAAGGGTCATTATCTAACCTGCTTTTTCTCCAAAGAAAAGGAGGAAGAAAATGACCCAGACAAATGTAGTAGAGAACGGACCAGACAGTAACAGATTCGAAACAGCACAGCACAACCATCATACACGAACCCCCATCAACCGCATCCTCGTGAGGCTTTCTCAACTGGAACTCCCCGAAAAGGAGCACTTCGAGAACTATCTGCGGTACAAGTGGCGTGCAAACCACAAGCCGAGGACCATCGATAGCTCCTTCACATCCATCACGCTCTTCCTCGACTTTTATGGGAAGTCGGGTAAGACAGAGCTGAGGCAGATCGAGCGTTCCGATCTCGAAGCCTTTATTGAACACGAGCAGGACCGGGGCATGCATATTTCTACAGTAAAGACGAGACTCGCCTGCATCGTTGCCTTTCTCCACTTCCTCATCGAACAGGATCTTATCCCGGGGACCGTCTTCAAGAAACGGATCAGGCTGAAGCTTCCCGACACACTCCCCCGCGCCATAAACCCCCAGGATGTGAAGAGACTTATCTCCATCATCGACCACACCCGGGACCGGGCACTTATCTTTCTCCTCTTGCGGACAGGCATAAGGATTGGTGAGGCATTGGGACTTACGATGAATGACGTCGACTTAAAGGACAGAAAAGTTAATCTGTTCCAGGGAGAAAAGAACGACATGGGGAGGGTGGTCTACCTGAGCAATGATGCAGTCTTCTGTTTGAAACACTGGTTTAAATGGAGAGACCAGGAGAAGAGATTTGTCTTTTATGGCAAGGGCGATACCCCCATATGTTACAGCACGGCCCGGACACGCTTCGTCAAGTATCTCAAGGAGGCTGGGCTCGATAAGAAGGGCTATACCGTCCATGCCTTAAGACACACCTATGCGTCAGAGCTCTTAAATGCCGGCATGCGGCTGGAGGTCCTTCAGCATCTGCTCGGTCATCAGGACATCGAGATGACCCGGCGCTATGCCCGTTTGACGGACAGAACCCGTGAGGAAGAATACTTCAGGGCCATGGCAATTATCGAGAAAGGAGAAATTGATGGAAACTATTGACAGGTACCGGAGATGCTTAAAGAGAAGAAACTTCTCTCCCCATACGGTGAAAGCCTACATGAACATCCTTTCTCAGTTCATCACATGGCTTGTGATACCTCTCAACGAAATGACACGTAAAGAGATAGGCAGCTACGTAGATCACCTTATGGGAAAACGGCTGTCCCCAAAAACTATCACCTGCCACCTCCAGACGATACGACTCTTCTTCGACTATCTCATTGATGACGAAGGGATTAAGATGGCTAATCCGGTTACCAGGATATCGATCCGTCTGCCTAAACCGCTGCCCCGCCACTTAAAGGATGACCAGGTAGGTAAGCTCCTCGCCGTCATCAGCGACCCGAGAGATACGGCCATGTTCATGTTCATGCTTCGATGCGGGCTGCGGGTGGAGGAGGTCTCCCGGCTGACTGCAGATGCAGTGGAGCTTCCACGGAACAGGCTCTTTGTCGCCAACGGAAAGGGTCGCAAAGACAGGGTTGTCTATTTGAGTAAGGATGCCAAGTTTGCGTTAGAGAATTACCTGAAGGTACGTTCATCGAAGGCAAGAAGAATGTTCCTTGTACAGAAGGGGCCTCTGACAGGAACACCGATATCGGTCCGGGGCATCCAGAAGAGGATCGAGTACTATGCCCGATTGAGCAAGGTCAGGGTATCGTGTCATAGCTTACGCCACACTATGGCCACACAGCTCTTAAACGCAGATGCCGATCTCTCCACCATCCAGGACCTTCTGGGGCATAGCCACATTACCACGACCCAGCGATATTGTAGAGTATCAAACCTGAAAGTACAACGGGACTACTATAACGCAATCGAGGTGGTCATGCAGCGGAGCCAGGCAGGAGGCAGGGATGGATGGTTACTCCAAAAAAGACTGAATGTGGCGGATGATCATATGCTATATTTACAAGAAGAAGGTACCGTGAGAGAAAGAAGAAAACAGACAAAAGGAAAACATGGTGTAAGTAACTAATATTAAGAGAGAAAGCAGGATTTGTTACGTATAGCTCCCTGCAATCTTCCTCGGAACGACTTCCCATGATAGTGCTGATTTCAACCCGTAATTGTTGACCTTGATTGGGAATACTCGGTGTCCTAGCCCGAATGAATTTTGTTGTTGACTTTTCCGTGCACGCTTGATAATCTACTAATTAGAAGTTAAATTTTCACAAGTTAACCTACCAACCTGACCCTCAACTTTTTAAATTCTTTTTACAAGCAACCTCACGACACAACCCTTAACCTTTTCGCAGTGTCCTCTTGGACTGTGGATGGATGCCTATGGTAGGGATAATGTTTAACCCCGCGGTGATCGCCATTGCTTTCTACATTTGGTTTTGGGTCTGATTGCTCATAGTCAAAATAGAGAACGCCGTATCGGGTCCGAAGGGGACTCTAGCGGGGGAATTATGACCTGTGAACAAGGGCTGGATAGATGCTTACCGCCTATTTACTAAATGAGTCTCGGTAGCATCAAAAGCCGACCCATAATTGGTCATGCGGCTTTGTTAAAGACAATTTATTTGCACTTTCTAAGGGATTATTTGAAGAGTAACGGTTTTTCTTGATATTCAGCGGAGAATAGTATATAAAAGAGTCAAATCTAGTTGCAAAGAGTCCTCTTAGGACGTGAGAGAAACCCGCAAAGAACTCTAAACAGCTTCTTTGTGGGTTTTTTGTGTTATGGTGGCGGTAGATCCTTTTAATCTTTCCTTACATATCAAAAAGACAAAAGGAGAGGTTCTTAAAGGATACCATAATGTCTTTGAGGGAAGATTCAGCAAAAGCTACCGTTTCCTATTTTAAATCGAAGAGGCGGTTAAGCTAATTCGTTACTAAAAGGGGGTTTAAAAATGAATAAAATTTTAGAGAAAATTAAGAATTTCTTCAGTTGTAAATCTAAAAAGAAAGAAGAACCCAAACCGCAACAGAAAGAACCTAAGGCGCAGGAGAAGCCTAAAGAACAAAAATAGATTGGGTAAAAAAATAATCTTCTTTTTCTTTTAAAAACAAGTCTCTATTTCGCGCTGTAGCAAGAGATCTCCTCTTGGTCCATATCAGACGCCGACAAAAAATAACGGTGCCAATATAGTGCCAACAAAGTGTAATGCCGGTGAAGTGCAAAATGAAACGAGGTAAAAGACGCAAGAGATTTGGCAGACTGCCAAGAGACGACCAATTGGACTTGCTGCCAGAATTAGAAGGAAAAGGTTTAAAAAAGCTGCTGTCACCCTGTCAGAAGATATTCGGCTGAGTCCTCTTCTGATGCCATCACAGCAGTTTTACAGACTATCACCCTCTTGGGGTGTGTGGGAAGAGGACAGAGAGTTAATATCAACATAATATGAAAGCACCCAATCATGGCCGGCCAGGGACACCAACCCTTCTTAATTATCTTATGATATATTTAATATTTAGTGACCAGGTTTCGTTCATTAAAAATTTGAAAATAAAAGGAAGAAATTAGAAAGTGAGCTAAGGAGAAAATGGCGATAGTAAATTTACACAAAGAATTAGACAAGGAAAAACTGGAGGCTTTAGTTGAGATTTATGAAAAAATTAATAAACTTGAATTTGAGGGAATGCTGGAATTTTTAATCCATCAGACTATAGAAACTCTTGGGGTGAAAAGATGTGTTATTTTTAAAGTTTTTCCTGAGCCAGAGGTAGTGGCATTGGTAGCTGGAGAACCAAAAGATGAGCATGGGGTAGGCATGAAATTCTCTTTCAAAGATTTAGAAGCGCTAAAAGAGGTGGTTGGGATTAAGTCTTATCTTTTAATTACCGATCCCTGGCAGAATAAACGCACCTGGCACAGTCGAGAATTGATCTACCATCGAGGCATTAATGCGATTTTGTTTGTCCCCATATTGGTGCAAGATGAAGTAATTGGCGTGATTGTCATTGATGCGACGGGCGAGAGAAAAACTTTTACCGAGGAAGAGATATACTTCTGTGTGGTTTTGAGCAATTTGGTCGGCGTAATTTTAGAAAGAGATTTAATTCATAAAGAAAGAGGGGAGGAGAAGGCTTTAATGTTTTTGGGGCAGGCAGCTGCTGAAGCTGCCCATCGACTGCGCAATCCTCTGGTAGTGATTGGTGGTTTTGCTCGAAGATTGGCAAAATTGAAAGATCCTCTGTGCCAAGATTATGCTTCGCACATTATCAAAGGGGCCGATAAGATGGACGCCATAATCAGCGGATTGCTGAGGTTTTCTGCGCCTAAAAAAGTTCAGCTTACCGAAACCAAAATTAATGAGGTTATAAAAGAGGTTGAGAAATTAATTCCGGAGTTAATTGGTGCGAAAAATATTAGGGTTAGTCTTCAATTAGACTCAGGGATTCCAGCCGTTCTTGTTGATCCCACTGAGATCGAAGATGTGTTTTCTTCAATTTTGCGCAACGCGGTTGAAGCGGTCGAGGCAGAGGGAGAGATACTCATTAAAAGCAAAAAGGAAGGAAACGAGATCAAGGTTTCTATTACCAATACGGGTGGGTGCATTGATGAGGAAATTCTCCAAGAGATATTCAATCCTTTTTTCACTACTAAAGCAGCGGGTACCGGTTTGGGTTTAGCTACTGCCTTGGCGACAATTAAAGCTTATAACGGAGACATAAAAATACAGAATGAGCAGGCGTTCAAACTAACCACTTTTGTTATTAAGATACCAATACCAGAAAGGAAGGGACAGCGCAAAATAGAGGCTTAATTTTTTAAAATAGTTGGCTAAAATTCCTCGATTGACAGGTCTCGCCAAAAGGTGTAGATTTCAATCAGTAATTGATAGGGCCGGGTATTCAGGATGCTATTCTGCCGCCCAATTTCCTGTCGCCTTTTACGTAAAAAGGCGACATTTTTATTTTCTTCTCCTTAGCCAGTCCTGTAATTTCAACGCTTGTGGATAATTTATTTGCGTCATCCTGTCGCTTCATTGTATAATAAACGACAGAGAAGGGTGCATAAATCTGATTAAAGGAGGTTCAGCTATGCCAATTTACCGCAAGAGAAATGGTAAGGACACGTGGCATTGGTGCCAGAATTGTTCCCTCTGGCCAGCATCGGATTATAAAGAAGTGAAAAGAAAACCTACCTCGGGCAAGCTTTGTAATCAGTGTGCAGCAAAAGCTAAAAAGGGGGACTGCAAAAAATAGCAAGTTAATTTTGCTCTAATCCATGCCCTACCAATACAAACGCGAACCATTAAGCGAGGATGTTAAGCGAGGATGAAGTAATTTGCCTTGCCAATGCCCGCGAGAACTTAGAAGAAAAGATAGTCATTCAGCCTCTGCTTGATATCGCTTTAGGGTAGGTTACTTGGGATCACTTCGTTCACAGCTATCTACCATGCTGTATGGCCTTTATACCGATACTTTCAGCCCGTAATCTTCGATTCTTGAATATGGTCGCCCGTAGTGACTTGTAGGTGCTATACGTAACATATCATAGTTTTTCTTGGTTAAAAACGATATTCTCAGTTATCAACTTTATTTTCATCGAACACATCTTGAAGCCAGGACATATTTGAAGCTTGGATTTAAATTGAAAGTAATAAAATCTTGCAATTCGAGTAAGCACATGGTAGATATAATTTTACTGTTCTATAAGGCTAACCTTCAAGGGAAGTGCAGTTTAAATCTGCCGCTGTCCCGCAACTGTGATGGGTTAAGGCCGACGCAGGCAATATTTGCCAGCCACTGTTCTGCTCTTAAGCGGAATGGGAAGGCGCGAGGGCTTAAATCCCTTAAGCCAGGAAACCTTGGGTTAGACTCTTTAGACGTTATCCTTACGAGGCATAAGGAGGTCCATCATGAAACAAATAATTTTTCTATTTTCTGCATGTATGATTTTTACTATGGCTGGTCTTGTTTTTTCTCAAGAAATGCCCTACAGGCTGGATGATATTGTAGTAACTGCCTCTCGCATAGAGACCCCACTCAAGGAAGCCCCGGCAAACATCACTGTCATTACAAGCGAAGAAATGGAGCAGAAAGGGGCAGCAACCCTGATTGATGTATTTAAGGAAGAACCCGGTCTGTCCACCAAATCATGGACAGGCACAATAAAACAATCAAATATCGACATCAGAGGTTATGGAGAGGCTGCGCCCCAGAATGTGCTCTTTCTAATTGATGGGAGAAGAGTAAACAATGTTGACATGTCCGGCGCTGATCTCGCCCAAATACCAGTCGGCATGATCGAAAGGATCGAAATATACAGGGGCTCGGCAAGTGTCATGTTTGGCGATAATGCATCGGCAGGTGCAGTAAATATAATCCTCAAAAAGGGAGAAGGCAAACCCAAGGTAACGGCAAAGATGCTCGGGGGGAGCTATAATCTCTTTGCCCCCGGTCTTAGTGTTGCCGGCGGCGATAAAAAGCTCTCCTATTTTTTGCTTACATCCTCATATGATACGGACGGTTACAGAGAGAATCAAGCCGTCCAGATGAAAGATATTTTCGGGAATTTTTCTGTTGACCCGTTGAAAAATCTTACCATCAATATCAAGACAGGTTATCACAAAGATAAGTATGGTATGCCTGGCCCTGTGCTCTGGCAAAACCTCATCAACGGCATCGCAAAAAGAACGGATGCAGGCACGCCATTCGATAATGCGTCTACAGAAGACAGCTTTTTTGACATGGAAGCTGATATAAAACTTGCAGAGGATGTGAAATTCTCAATAGGGGGGTCATACAGAAACAGACATAGCGCCTCCTATTTCGATTACGGCACCTTCGGTTTTAACGAATCAAAAGGGCAACTCGAGACGTACGGGTTTACCCCCAGGATCGTGATCGATAAACCGTATGTGAGCGAAAGGATATATCCTCTCAGCAACCTGACCTTGGATATCGGCTACAGGGTTCATAAAGCCATATACGATTCCAGATATACAGATTACTTTACCCCTACCAATTCTACTACATACCACACTCACCAGCAAAAAGAAGCTTTCCGGGCATCAGTCAATTATGCCTTCAATGAAGCAGGAAACGCTTTTATTACGTATGCAAAGGGTTTCAGGTTCCCAACAACCGATGAACTGTTGAACATCCAGACAGGCGCAATCACAACCAATCTAAACCCGCAGACAGGATGGGAGGTTAATATTGGTGCACGGTGGAACCCTTTTAAGCGTTTGGGAGGTTCTTTGACCATCTTTCAGTCGAAAAACAAGGACGAGATATTTTACAATCCTTACACCTTTACTAATGCAAACTATGAGAGGACCAAAAGACAAGGGGTTGAGACACAGCTTAATTTTATCGTCACGGAAAATCTCAAATTTGGCGTCGGGTATTCATATATAGACACAAAATTTGATGGAAAACAGTTTATCGGCGGCGCTGACGTAGACGGGAACAGCATACCCCTTGTACCGAAAAACAAATTCTCAGCAAACATATCATATTCCTTCAACAGCTTTATTATTAATCTTATCACTGTTTACACCGGTAACAGGTATACGATAAGTGATCAGCTCAACAGCCATAGAGAACTACCGGGATATACTACTTGTGACATGAATATATCGTACAAGTATAAAAACTTAGAGGCGCTCTTCGGGATCAAAAATCTGACCGGCAAGGAATATAGTGAATTCGGCGTGGCGAGTACCACATC
>JAPLKF010000188.1 GCA_026388215.1 Pseudomonadota bacterium
GCAGGGACTTAAGACCATGCTCAGGATACCCCAGAGAAATGCTGCGCCGATAGCAAACGCAGGCGTTCCCTGAACAGCGCTGGCAAGAACGATAAAGAGCTTTTCAATCATATTGAGTATGTCCTCTTACTTTTTCTTCTGACCTGGACTTTTTTTCAACTCAACCCCCAGGTTCTTGAATGTATCTAAAATCTGCTCCTTCGACATGAACCCCATATGCCGGTAAAGCTCCTTTCCTGAGGCATTATAGAAAATCTGGGTCGGAATAGCACGTATACCATATTTTTGCCCTGCATTCGGATTTTCCCATACGTCAATAAATTCAACGTTCAGAATGCCCGCGTAATCCCGCTTTAATTCTTCCAGTACTGGTGCCATCATCTTGCACGGGATGCATTGTTTTGCACCGATATCCACTAAACGCGGGAGGGACTTTGAAGCAGAGGGAGTTTTTACATTCTTTCCCTCAGAAGTCACTGGGGGAATGGCAATAACTATTGCAATCAATACAAAAAATCCAATAGTAATCACATTCCTTTTAAAACTATTCAATATTTTATCTCTTCCTTTCTTAGTATTATCAATAATCAAAATAATCGTTATATTTTTGCATTATTCATTCCTCCCAATCCCCTGATCGCTTGTAATATAAGTACCCTTACCTTGCTGGCAAGCACTACAGGTTGAGGAACAGGAATATGCGAGACATCCCACAGCAAAGATTAAAACAGCCAATAATAATCTTTTCATTTGTACCCTTCCACATAGACATTTACTACATATTCTTGTAACGATTTGCCTCCACATACGCTATCCGAGATGGCCTTGCCTATAGGGTCGTTGGTACTTTGATCACAACATGACGAAAAACCTTTAATTGTAACTTTAGTATTTTTCAAACCCGACGTTTCTAAAAGTTTTTCATATTCATCGATAAGTATTGCCCCTGCAACGCAACCGACATACGCTTCAACGCTTTCTTTAATGTATGCCGGAAGTTCTTTCAATAAGGCAATATCAGAAATGGCAACTCTCCCACCAGGCTTTAAGACCCTGTAGATTTCTTTAAAAACCTTTTGCTTGTCAATTGACAAATTGATTACACAATTACTTATTACTACATCGATTGAGCTGTCATCCACGGGTAATTTTTCAATCTCTCCGAGCCTGAACTCAACGTTTTGAGCCCCAATCTTCAATGCGTTCTCCTTCGCTTTTTCAACCATCTCAGGGGTCATGTCCACACCAATCACCTTACCGTTTATACCAACCCTTGAGGAAGCAAGAAAGCAATCAAACCCAGCTCCTGACCCAAGGTCGAGAACAATATCATCTTCTTTAAGGTTTGCCAGCGCCGTTGGATTTCCACAACTAAGTGCCAGGTTTGCCTCATCAGGGATTACCTTAAGCTCTATTTCCGAGTAGCCTATAGATTTAGCAAATTCCCTCTTATCAGGCACAGAGGTACCACACCCGCAACTTGATTTTCCCTGAGCGATCTTTCCGTAAGCCTCCTTCACAGCTTTCTTTGCTCTGTTTTTATCCATCAGAACTTCTCCTTTTTTGGCTTTTGCTATTCAACAATCATTCAAAATATTTTCTCTTAAAGTATAATGCCACATTTACAAGACTGATTAAAGCAGGGACTTCTACGAGCGGACCTATAACTGCTGCAAATGCCTCACCGGAATTAATTCCGAAGACTGCAACAGCCACTGCAATGGCAAGCTCGAAGTTATTATAGTAAATATTTTGCACTTGACATGGTAGCAATGTCAAGCATATATTATGTATATATCCGCATATACGGTTATAGTTATACAATGAGGTAGAGCAATATGGAACAGATAACCCAGATATTCAGGGCACTTTCAGAAGAAATGAGGCTCAGAATTATAATGCTTCTCATACACGGCGAACTCTGTGTGTGCGATTTGATGAGCATTTTTGGAGAGCCGCAGTCTAAGATTTCAAGGCACCTCGCTTATCTGAAGCACTCCGGATTAGTGAGCAGCAAAAGGGTTGGCATATGGATGCACTATTCTTTAAAAGAACCCTTAGATGAAATCTCTCAGGCGCAACTCAATCTTATGAAGGAACAATTAGCCCATCAACCCTTGTTTGAAGAAGATTTCAAAAAGATGGAAGAAGCAAAGAAGCAGAAGAGATGTGAAAACATTAATTCATAGTAAGGAGGGTGTAAAGGATGGCTGGAGAACAGATTAGCAGGAAGCTTTCTTTTCTTGACCGTTTTTTAACCTTATGGATTTTTTTGGCAATGTTCGTTGGAGTGGGCTGGGGTTATGTCTCCCCTGGGGTGGTTGACTTCTGGAATCAGTTTCAATCAGGGACTACCAATATCCCTATCGCCATTGGTCTCATCTTGATGATGTACCCACCTCTCGCAAAGGTAAAATATGAGGAACTCGGGGAGGTCTTCAAGAATTATAAGGTTTTAGGGCTCTCTCTCGTTCAGAACTGGGTAGTGGGACCTATCCTCATGTTTATCCTTGCCATTGTTTTCCTCAGGGGCTACCCGGAATACATGGTGGGCCTCATTATGATTGGTCTTGCCCGGTGCATCGCTATGGTCATTGTCTGGAACGATCTTGCGAAGGGTGATACGGAATACTGTGCGGGACTCGTCGCTTTTAATTCAATCTTCCAGGTACTGTTCTTTTCCGTCTATGCGTATATCTTCATTACAGTCCTCCCGCCTATGCTCGGGCTTAAGGGGGTTGTTGTGGATATCACCATTGGCCAGATTGCGGAGAGTGTTTTTATTTATCTTGGAATTCCTTTCATTGCCGGTGTAATCACCCGGTTTGTGTTGATCAAGGTCAAGGACAAGACGTGGTATCACGAGAAGTTCATCCCGAAGATCAGCCCCATCACCCTGATTGCCCTTCTCTTCACCATCCTTGTCATGTTCTCACTAAAAGGCGAATTCATCGTAAAAATACCGCTTGATGTGGTGCGTATTGCCATTCCGCTACTGATCTACTTTGTTATTATGTTCCTTGTTTCCTTCTACATGAGCGCAAAGGTAAAAGCGCATTATGGTCAGGCCGCAACCCTCTCGTTTACCGCTGCATCAAACAATTTTGAGCTTGCCATCGCGGTAGCTGTTGCGGTTTTTGGGATCAACTCCGGCCAGGCCTTTGCCGCCGTTATTGGGCCCCTTGTGGAAGTGCCGGTTCTGATCAACCTTGTTCATCTTTCCTTATGGATAAAGAGGAAATATTTTCCCTATGCAGTAGAGACGCCAACTGGCGTGTGCTATGTAAGCTGTAACCCAAAAGGGGGCCAAAGCTGAAATATCGCACCCAGAAACCATTGAACGGCTAAAGACTTTAAACACGAAAGGAAAAAAAACCATGACAATGGCAGACGAACTAAAGGACAAATTCAGCAGGCTTACAGATGAAGAAAAGATAGCTTTCATGAAGTCGGTAATGCCCTCATTCTGCGAGATATTCAGCAAAAATCCTCAGAAGATGATGACGGAGATGATGCCGCTATGCGCGGAGATGATAAAATCGGGCAATATGGATATGCAGGGCATGATGAAAATGATGGGCATGATGGGTAAAAATAGCATCTGAGGATTTTCTCATCTTTATGCAAGTGAAGTGAACCATTGGACGAAGGCGGCCATACTCCTTCAGCGCTTTACCTTATTTAAGAGGTGAAATATGTCACTGTTTGACAAGATAGGTTGAATTACATGAGGAGAGCCCGAAGCGTCGACAGTTAGTCGGCGTACGCTAAGGTTTATTGACGGTACAAAGGTCACTGTTAATGGTTTAGACGAAATACTGGCCGACCTTTACTCTGAAGGCAGACAGGCGAATAAGAAGACCGTCGAAGAGATCATCAAAAGGTTGGAAGCCCAACAGAACTTTATCCCCCAGTCGGAGGTTACCCGCAGAGAGTACGCTTATATCCTTCTGAAGGAGTACGAAGAGTACGTTGAGGGTCGAACCAAAAACAAAGGGTCATAAGACACCCTATGATGTTGCTGAGTGGAGGCTGCCGAAGCAGATTGTCGGATTGAAGGATAGAGCAGGCCACTATCAAATGATCCCGATTGGCGATAAGAGACCAACATTAAAACAGGTGAATGACTGATAAGAATCCTTGAAAAGGAGGAACAGCATCATGGCGAACAAGATTATCATTTACGGCACGGATACGTGACCCTTCTGCAACCAGGCTCGGGCAGCCTACGGGGATAGGGCCATCTATATCAATGTGAATGAAGGCCCGGAGAAATTGAAGGAAATGCTCACTTACTCCGGAGGAAAGATGGAGGTTCCGGTCATAGTCGAGGGAGAAAAGGTAAAGGCCGGCTTCGCGGGTGATGCTTCCCTGCGAGGCGGTATCCCTCTTTTCGGGGGGACCTGACCGATTAAAGGGGTCTCCCGGTGAGAGACCACAAACAAAAAAGATACCAAGGAGGCAGTATGTTTGAAGTTACAGAAAAGGCAGGTAGCATCATCAAAAACTTTTTAGAGAAACAGAAAACACCGTACACCATCAGAATACTCCTGCAAGCCGGGTGAGGCGGGTCCAGTCTGGGCATGGCTCTGGATCAGCCACAGGAAAATGATCTTACATTCGCTGATCAGGGCATAACATTTGCCGTTGACAAGGATCTGTTTGGAAAAGCCAAGCCTATTCGAGTTGATTTCGTTGAGTCTGTCGGCGGATCAGGATTTCAACTTACATCGAGCCTGCCAACGAGTGGAGGCTGCTGTTGAATGGAAGCAACGGCAAAAAATGTTCGCACGACAGAGGTTAAAATAGCATGGGAGGTAAAATAAAACGACTGGGTTCTGAATTGATTTGGAGTGGCTGAGTAAACAGGGGGTAGAAGAGATTTGCGCGAGTGAACGCAATTTCTGAGACTTAACTTAATCAGTATTTCGCATGGAACATAAACAGCTTACCAGAGAAAAATTTTTTGAGCTTACCCGATTCCTTGGACGAACCGTAGGGTCAACATTTGGTCCTGCGTACACAGAAGAGCAAATCGTATTCGGTGCCCAGATGCCCGGTTATGGCGCACGATCAATACCTGAAAGCGTTGTAAAAAGGTGGATTTCTTTCATGAAAAATAGGGGTATGATACGGGTGTGCTGTCTTTTACCTCCAAGTCAACTCGGGTACTACATTGTAGATTTGTTAGGGATATACCAGAGGGAATTTGGAGAGACCCGTGTTTTGGGGGCACTTATAGAAGATTACCATCTTTGCAGAGCAACAATGCTGAGGCGGATCCTTATTTTCTTAACAGAATCATGTTTAGAGGGTGAGCCGGTCGTTGTCCACTGCGCAGGTGGAAGGGGAAGAACGGGTTTTGTTCATACCGCCTGGCTCGTTCATGGGCGGGGGTTCTCCGTTGAGCAAGCCTTGGAAGTGGTGAAGAAAATGGGGAGAAACCCCTGTGAGGCGGTTGAACGCGGAAATGCGTCAACAGACGAATTGTATGCGCTACTACAGTCATGCGAAAGGAGGTAAACCATGTCTGCACAAATAAATCAAGGAAGTGGTCCTTGCTGCGCACCAGTAACCGAGGGATATCGTTTACTCACCTTCCCTGATGGTTCTCAGGCGGGGGTAATCGGCTTGGACAGTATCTTTGATGACGCTTACAGGGAAGGGAAAAAACCCGAACCGTCTGTTGCCAATGAGCTGGTAGATCGATTATCAGAAAAAAATTACATCCCTTCTTCACAGCGGTCACAATACGAAGCCGTAGTGCTTAAAGAATATCAAAAGTTTTTTGAGGCAAGAGAAAAGGGCAAAGCCGGGAATATGCCCTAGGGCGAGATAAAACCAGCGAAAAGAAAATGGGGCTTCGCGGGTTGGTTTAAAGGATGCGCAGGAAAGCGCTCTCCATAAAAGGCTGCACGATTGGACAAGTTGCCTTGTTCAAGGGGCAGCCTTGCTTGTTGTCATCTATCAATCAAAATCACATCCGGCCAGATAAGCCATCAACTTCTCACGATTCTCATCGGTAAGATCAGGACAGTGCTCCGGCCCGCGCCCCCCTTCAACCACCTGGGCAGCAAAGACAGTGCAGGTGGGCCTACCACATTTTTTACAGTTCGTCCTCGGCAGAAGCTTGAGTACCTCTATAATCTTAGGCTTTCTTCTGCCCTCATACTTAGGAATAATGCCCTCACGGTTTGCCCAAGCTTCGTTGATCTGGTCTTTCAACCACGTGAGCATGCGTTCTGCTTCGTCCTCGTCCTCAAGCGCATTGATGGCAACCTCTCTTGCCCCAACCTTGATGATCTTGCCGTAATGGTGGAACATCACTTCAGGCGGGTCCCGAAAGTATTCCGTGCCTCCCAACAGGGTGTTCAGATAGGGCAACACTTCCGAAATATCTTCATCGAGATGGGCGATGCAATGAACCGATTCAAAACTCGGGTTGCACGTGGGTCTAAAAATTTGTTTTACATATCCGGTGAGGAGCATTCGATAGGCCTCCAAATCGCCATCGCTAGCTTTTATTGTTTTTCAGTCTTCAACTTCCCTTCCTCCTTCAATTGTTTCTTTACCTTTGCCCATATGTGTTCCTTCCGGTAGATCGCGCGCACCCCTTCTATGTCGGGAAAGCCTATCGCCTTGCCCATGCATAGGTTTGCACAGGTTGAGCAGCCAACGATACAGGCGTAGGGCCGACCGACTCGGGGACCGTCCTCTGTCCAGTCGTATACTGCTTTGCCGCAGTTCATACACATGCCGCATTTAACGCATTTTTTCGGGTCGATTGTGGGAAACCAATCAATCTTTGCTCTTGGATATCCAATTAACCAGGCCATTGTAATTCCTCCTTCAAAGTTCCGTATCCCGCATAACGGGCCGGAGGGATAATAACTATTGCCCACTTATAGGGCAGTGCAATCCGTGTTGTTTCCTTCTCTTCCCCGAAGGGCTGCCAGTGCATTTTTCCCTCTCGAGGCAGGTATTGCCTTTTGTGCCAGGAAAGTCAGGTGTTCGACAATGGCTGGTAAGTCTGAAACGGGAAATCCGAGCACCGCCTCACCGCTTCCGATATCCGTTGCATCCCTGCAGCCGTAACACCCGTAGCTCAGATTGAGCCTCTGGTCAAGATAGGGGGTGATGGTAGAGTCAACGCAGGTTGCCTGAAGGACCGCTGTCGAAGAGAGGACCCGATCCCCGCCTTTCGCGTGGAGATAGCCGAGCACTATCCACATGAGCCTTTCCACCTCGTCTTCCACTACGATAACATCGGGAATTTCATCTGCTTCCACGAGGGGATATAATGACAGGCCCGCAATGCTATCCAGTTTCAATCGGGGCATACGCTCAAACATCCTTTTTCCTACTGCTTCATCTTTAACGATCCCGAAGCCCACGAGCCCTTTCCCTGAGCGCAACCCCTCCGGTAATTGCTTGAAACCAAAAACAGAAGCGGCGGCGGGACAGGTAATGGTATCCGCATTTATCAATACCTTTTCTCTTCGTCTTGCCTTCATCAAGGCCTGACAATACCGGAGAGATTGGGGTTCTCCTGGGTCATCCCCATTCTCTTCGTAGCCCCGGAGAAACCTCACACCAACTGGATGGGTGGCAAGACCCACGATGGAAACAATTTTCCGCCCCATTTCTCGAACACTGCCTACTGTTATTTTGCCGGACATATATAACCTCCTGGCTCTAAAAAATCTCCCTGCTCAAAAAACCACCTCACTGGTGATGGTCGCTCAGCCCGTCATCACCACCGATTTCCTTTACTCCACAAAACATGCCGTTATTATCGCATTCATATGCCTCCAACTGGAGTGTCACGTGATAAATGCCGGTTTCATGGAGCATTTCCGTCACCGCCTCTTTGACCTGCTCCGCTTCGCTCACCTTCTGGTCATCCACCAGGATGTGAGCGGAGAAGGCATATGCCTTGTACCCCACAGGCCATAGGTGAACATCATGGATTCCCTGGACACCGGGGATTCCAGCAATCCATTGGGAGAGTTTCTTTACACTTAACTCTTTCGGGGTAAGGTCGAGAAAGATTGCCAACGTATCCTTTACGAGACGAACCCCACCAAAGACAATAATGATGCCGATGACAGCTCCGGCTATGGGGTCTGCATAAGGCCAATCCGTCAATGTTACAACTATGCCGGAAATGATAACGCCAACAGATGAAAGGGTGTCTCCGAGGACATGAAGCCAGGCGCTCTTGACATTGAGGTCCTCGTGCTTCCTGCCAAGAATCCACGTCATGATGAGATTCCCGAGAAGACCGACGACGGCGATTGTCAGCATTGAGCGGACATGGATTGTGGGCGGTGAAAGGAGCCGCTGGTACGATTCCACAAAGATGAAGGCAGGAATGACAAGGAGGCTAACCCCGTTTATAAGGGCAGCAAGGATACCGACCTTCCGGTATCCGAAGGTGGCACGACCGTCCGGGGCTTTTCCTGATATTTGTGCTGCAACGAGGCTCAAGCCCAGCGCAAGTGCATCCGTCACGACATGGCCTGCATCGCTTAAGAGGGCAAGGCTGTTGCTTATAATACCGCCTATGACCTCTACCCCAAAGAGGGCAAGGGTAATGGCAAGGCTTATGATTAGGCCTTTTCTGTTATCTCTTTGACCCATGTCTTAATCCTTTCCCGTATGGCATCCCGCACCTTTCTCGTCTTCTCCAGCCTCTCTTTATGGCTTCCCCTAAACGACGAGGGGTCTTCAAAGCTCCAGTGGATTGTTTTGTGAGTAGTCCGGGGAAAATGGGACACTGCTCGGCTCTTGCCGCATCGCAGACCGTTATTACATAAGAAAAGAGCTTCCCGTCTTTGTAGAAATCAAATACGCTCTTTGTCTTGTTGCCGGAGATGTCGATGCCCGCCTCTTTCATCACTTCCACTGCCAGGGGGTTTAACGTCCCCGGTTCAAGGCCGGCGCTCTGAGCCTCAAAGACATCCACTGCAAGGCTATTCAACAATGCCTCTGCCATCTGACTCCGCGCTGCATTATGGACACAGACAAAAAGTACCTTTGTTTTTTCCATAAACCCTCCTGCCTCTGTGTAACATGAATCCCATAGGGCTATTTGTTTATAGATGTGGGTTCGGCTTTATTGGCCTCCGGCGCTGTCTGTTGATAATGTTGAGGAACAGGTCCGCCGGTTCCGCATGAATAAAAGGCCGCACAGGACTGAATGATAAAACCGATTCCGAGAAGTACCGCAACTATGACTATCTTTTTCATCTCTTTACCTCGCTGTACAAATTTTCCTATTTATCGGAATGAGAACCCGCACCGGCGAGTTCGAAAACAGGTCTTCACTTTGGAGATATAGCCTCGTCTATCCGCCTATCAAGCCTTTTCAAGAATTCTACTGCTGCCTCCCTGTCATTATCGAGAACTATCCGTTTTATTGTATAGAACTCATCGGTATCGAAACTGATTACCGCTATGGCATTACCTTTTATCACAAACCGACCTTACTGTTTTTCCTTTGGCTCAGATGTCTTAGCCCTTATCCACTCGAGGGCATTGATGATA
>JAPLKF010000189.1 GCA_026388215.1 Pseudomonadota bacterium
GTCTTGAGGGAAAAATAGGCGATCACTGCACCAAGCAACGAGGCAGCCTGCGAGAGAAGGTTGTAAAAAAATGCCTTTTGCCTTGTATAGCCGCTTTCAAGGAGAATTGCAAAATCACCCATTTCCTGTGGAATTTCATGGGCAAAAACAGCTACAGTAGTTGCTACCCCGAAAGATCTATCCGTCATGAAGGCTACAGCAATAACGACGCCATCCACAAAATTATGGAAGGCATCCCCGAAAAGGATGAGAGTGCCTGCCCTTGTATGGATCTCACAGTTATCATCGTGACAGTGCCGCCAGATCACCGACTTTTCGAGGAGAAAAAAGAGTAAAATACCGAAAAGTATGGTAGCCGAGGTGGGGAGTGTGGAAGAGAGCATTAACGCCTTCGGTATCATACCGAGAAAGGCTGCGCCGAGAAGCGTTCCAGTGGCATAGCTTACAAGAGAAGAAATAAGCGCCCGGCTTTTAACTTTAGAGCAAAGAAGTACAAATGATGCCCCCACAACTGCCCCAATACTTCCAAGCAGGGTAGCCATAATGATCCATGATAAGAGCGCCATACCTGCATACCTCCTTTTCTATCTTCCATTTTTCAGATTATTGGGAATCCGCTTTCTGTCTTTCTACCTCCGATTCCTCTGCTGGATGCGGCACTGTAATCGGTTCTATTTCACTGTTGCGATATCTCTCTATGACCTCGCGCACCGTTGAGCCTGTCTCTGCCCTGTAAATGTCGATAAAATTGTCTTTCAGCATGTAAAAAGAGATCTCCCCGATCTTAGGGGTAAAGACGAGGTCCAGGTTGTGTTTTATAACGGCCTTTATTACCCTTACCCCTATGTGTATGCGATTCTTTTCACCGAGAAACTCGTTGTAATAGAAATCTTCTATCTCTGCTCCCCCTTTGTTGTCCAGTTTCAGAATGATGAAATAAGGCGCCCTACCAAAGTGGCCATGAATCTTGGAATCTAATCCGGAAATATCACTGACCGGGATAATGGCTGACACAGTATCCTGTTTTACAGGTTCAACATGGACAAAAACCGATTCAATCTGGCTGTAATCCCTCGATACGAGATCTTCGATGCTATCTGCAAGTTCATGTGCTTTGTATACGGAGACCGAGGGACCTGTTGCGATGTTACATTCTACCATTTTGAATGGCCCGGACTGGCGTATCTTTACATCACCCACGCCTTTAACACCACCGACGGCAGATATCTTCTCCTCTATCTCTGCCTGTAGCTTTGGGTCGAGGTTTGCATCCAGAAGGATCAGAACCGGCTTCCATACGTTTTTCACGCCGAGCCTGATAATGAGCAGGGCAATGAGCATCACAATAGAACCCTCGATGTAGGGAATCTTTGCATGGGCTAAAAGAATGCCTGCGAGAACGACCAATGAGGTGCCAATATCGAGAAACGCTTCGGATGCATTAGCCAGAAGTGCCCCGGAATTGATTGAAACGCCTGTTTCTTTTTCCATCTTTGCCACAAAATATGATGCGGCAACGGATATGCTGCTTACCAGGACCGGCAGCACCGGGAATGCGTGGTGAGGAGCCAGGAGAAAAAGCTTTTTGTATCCCTCAGCCAGGTTTTCAAAACCGGCCCATACGACAAGAACGCCAATTACAAGGGTAACAAAGGTTTCGGCTTTATATAGCCCGTAGGGAAATCTCGCGCTCTCCTTTCGGGAGGCAAGCCAGAGTCCAAACCAGGATGCAAAAATAGCGAGCACGTCAACGCCGCTGTGGAAGGCGTCTGCAATGAGGATTCTGGAGTCAAAGAGATAGCCGGTGAAAAATTTAGCAACCGCAAGGAGGAGTATGGCAATAGTTGCGGTAAGGGCTACCCTTTGACCCCGTTTGAGCGACTCAATGTGACTATTCGTGCTTTCCACGGCTCACCATGTAGACTGCTATTCGATTTTCAGAAATTGACGGGCCATAAAAGAACCGCACTGCGGACATTTTCTCTGAAAACAGGGGATACCCGGCTCATGGGGGACTACAAGGCCGCATTGAGGACAGATACAGTTCGTAGGGGGGCCACCTTGCCCAAAACCTCCCATCCCTCTTCTTTTTCCTGCCCTGCCTTGCTTGATCATTTTTGCTGAGCCTCTACCTTTTCCAAAACCGAATGGCACTCATTACCTCCGCTTAATATATTTTTATGCTAAACCTCTATGGTCCGCCCTACCTTAATATCAATGAAGTTTTCCTTGTATGACTCCTTAAAGATTTTCGCAGCATCTTCGCCCGTACAGTGGCCTGGTCCCACATATTCTACATCTAACTGCCTGAATTTTTCATTGATATGTTTTATTTTATTGATAGGCTCATCAAGGAGATGAAAACCGCCCATCAAGAGATGGATCTTGCCATTGATGTGGTCCATGGCATACTCCACTATTTTGATTATGCCGGGATGGGCGCATCCTGTTGCTATTGTTAACCCTTTTTCTGTCTCCAGCACTAACGCCTGCTCTGCGATATAATCCGGACTGCACCTTCCCTTCATTTGGCCTGTTGTGTATATGCCGTCGGCAATCTTCATAAAGGAATTAACTTCTATCAAGTTGCACCCGTATGTTTTTGCTTTGTTCTTGAACTCCCGGCTGAAACCGGGGCAAACGTAAAGATCGAGTCCCGGCTTTCCCCGGAGTATGTTCCACAGTCCGCCTGTATGATCAAAGTGTTCGTGGGAAATAACAACCGTCTCTATGTCGTGAATCTTTACACCCATACGATCCATGTTGTTGAAAAGGCAGTCCGACTTCTCACCTGTGTCAAAAAGGATTCTGTTCCCGATAAGGTAGGAGACCCCCCAGCCTGCGAGAAATGTGCGGTTCAGTCTCTTACTGTCAAAAAGTATCTTAATCTCCATTTTATACCTTTCCTCTTCTTTTCAATGTGTCCCCGTCGCTGATAGGTTTGACGTACCTCTTCCGGCTTTCATAGACGGAAATGGCATTGAGACCGCCAAAAAGGTCTTTTATTTTAGATAATTCTTCCCTCCCGAGAGGCTCAACGCCGCAGGGCCTCAACGGAGTATTGATTTGTATCTCATCGGGACGAATGTCTTTTGCTATACATGCTATCTCTCCGGCATATTGTACATTTTCTTTCATGAACATAATCTGCAGCGCAAGCTTTCCCTGGAAATGCCTTTTAAATTCCTTTATCCCTTCCAGGATAGCATCAAATTCTATGCCCTGAAAAGGCCGATTTACTAATACGAAAGACCCCTGCGAGGAAGCATCCAGTTTAGCGATGACGAAATCGGCATACGATAACTCATCTCGAACGTCCTGCCTGTTCATCAGGGATGAGTTTGTGATCACGGCAATAGACTCACGCCTGAGCTTTTTTATGGCGTTTATCATAGACCCTAAATTCTTTGCCAGGGTGGGTTCGCCCCTTCCGGAGAAGGTGATATAATCTATGGGTATATCAGAAAGGGCACTTAATTCTTTTAGAATCTCTCCTTGTGGAATATATAGGTGCCGTGTAATAGTGGGTTTTTTTGTCTTTCCCAGCTGGCAATATATGCAATCGAAGCTGCATATCTTTTCCTTTTGTGAAAGTAAGTCTACCCCCAGGGAACTCCCCACGTAGCACAGCATTTCGCTCAATGCAAACCACCACGAGGAAGCGAACTGACCATTACAGCAGAGCACGATAATTTCCCTGTTCCTCGCATCACCAACAGCCTTGGAGGCTAAGGATTTGAGCTTTTCCGTATTCTCGAATGTACCATCCTTTTTAAATACGAGAGAATAGGGAAGATTTACCGCTCCCGGAATATGCCCTTTTCTTTTCAACATGGGATCTGATGCTTCTCCTTTGTATAGCCGTTCTGGTCTCGTATCAACGATGACCGCTGTCCCCAGGCGGGCACGGACATGTTCTTTGTTGGCGATAACATTCTCGTTCCATTTGCATTTATAGTTACTCTTTGGCCGTTTGACCCAATCTGTTGTCACCGGATAGTTTTTGCTTAACCACTTCTTGTAACCTCCATCAAGTATGGCGGGACGTTTCACTCCGGCATACTTCAACGTCCAGGCTACCCGGGTAGCGTTCGTGAGTTGCCGTTCTGTATCTGTATTCCCTACGATCACCATGTACGTGTCGGCATTTATACCGGAGGAGCAGATCGTGTCTGAGAGTTCATCCTTATAGGGAAGCTGGCAGCTCAGGTTATTTTCCATCGTGCGCCATGCTGCATAGGTGAGACTGAGCGCCCCGGGAATGTGCCCTTCCTTATAATCTTCTACCTTCCTAATATCCAGAACAAAAACTGAAGGATTATCAAGGTTTTTCTGAAGCCACTCTGTTGATACTACAGGTCCGATAGTGTCATCCATACAGGTAGCTACAGATTCTGTGATTATAAAAACAATAACAAAAAACCAAATAATGTGTCTTTTCATGGCGCCTCCTTTTTACAAGGAAAAAATCGAACTGCCATAACAAATCAGCTAAATATCTGCTGACACAACATCGGTGAGGTCTTTTTCTCTCAGGATATTTCTCCTCCATGTTTTATAGAAAGGAACGATATAGGGCAGGAATCTCATGGAATAATACGGGGGAAAGAGGGGCAATCCAACAAGGTCACCGAAGACCACCAACATAAGAAGGTTATTCAAATTGCCCTTTTCTTTCTTTAATTCCGCTTCAAGCTCATAGGCTGTCATCCCGTAGAAAATTTCGTTAAGCGTTTTACGGGTTTTGTTGAGGGTTTTTGCAAAAAATGAAATCAGGCTTCCATGTTTTTCCATTCTCCGTTACCCTTCGATTTTTTCCATACCAAGTTTACAGTACTTATCTGCCAGGTCTACATAAAGCTTCCTTGACCAATCCCAGAAGTCTCTCTCCTTCTGCGACACCTCTCTCAACTTTTTTGCGGGGTTGCCAGCCACTACTACTGATTCCGGTATCTTCTGCTCGCGCTTTACTACACAGCCCTCCGCCACAGTAGAACCACTGGAGACCTCGGATCGAATGCTTAAGATAGCGCCCATGCCTATTCCCACAAAATCGCCTATTCGCTTTGCATGTATGATGGCGCCATGTCCGATAATTACCCCCTGACCTATGGAACACAAGTCATTGGGTGGAGCATGAATGATAACACCTTCCTCAATGGCTGTTTCGTTCCCTATCTCGATAGTTCCATAATCACCACGCAAGATGGCACCATGCCCTATGTAACAATCGCTCCCTATCCTTACGTCTCCTATTACAATTGCGGTTTCGCTCACATACGTACCAATCCCGACAACCGGTTGCCTTCCATCGAATCTATACAGCATTTCCTGCCTCCTAAGACGAAGTCTTTTTTAACCCATAACAGGGTGATTCCCAAAAGGGGTCTTTTTCATCTTTTCCTCTTGAGCAGAGATACCTTTCGTTCTTTTCCAACGGCATGAACCCTTGTGCCGGCATACGAACGCGGCCCATTGTTGCTTTCTCTTGCAGCCATCCAGGCTGCTTAACCGGGCTAACCTCAGGATGCGCCCATAAAGGCAATTGTATCCCCATCGTTCAATATCGTTTCCATTCGTCCTTCGGAAAGATATTTTGTGCTATTCAGGA
>JAPLKF010000190.1 GCA_026388215.1 Pseudomonadota bacterium
CAAATGAATCCATTCCTCAACTCCAATCAATATCTGTGCGGAGCCTGTCGCTACTGCTACCCCGACGGTTATACCTGCTCCTCCCCAGAGTCCGCTTACTACATAAAGTATGGGCAGAAGTGCAGTATTCCACAATGGAATTCCGTTAATGCAGCACATTGCAAACCCGCCGTATATGACAACAAGAAAAGAGAGCGCTATGGTCAATACGGAGAGAATGCCCGAAGTAATGGAAGAGAGGCCCAAAACGATATTAATAAACCCGAGAAGGAGGAAGAGTGACACAAAGATCATCCCCCTTGATATCCAAGAAGTTTGCGGTCTTGCGACCATACGGTAGAATCTGAAAGGCCGCCCGAGGTACAGGAAGTGCAATCCACCTCCCAGAACACCGCATACAACCCAGCCAATGCTCATTGAAACGAGGCTACCAAAGAAAGAACCAACAAAATATGCACCTGCTCCCAATTCTATAAAGAAAAAAGCAAGCCACAAAAGAACACCGCGTTTTACTATCCATTCTGTTTGGGGTGTACATTTTACCATCCACTCATATGGCTTCATGGTTTTTTCCTCCTGTTTTTAGTCTAACGGGCAATGTAATAAATAGAGGGATTAGTGTTAAATTCAGGACTGAGTTGCGATGCCTTCCTTTCACTCACCAATCTCGAAACCTCGCTTGCAGGATCATCAAGATCTCCGAAATACCTTGCCTTGGCAGGGCACGTGATGACACAGGCAGGGCTTGCCTCCCGGTCAACCCCTGGTTTCAGACCCTTTTTGAGACCTTCATCCACTCTTTCGAGACAGAAAGTACATTTTACCACAGTACCTTTCTCGAGAGGGTACAACTTTCTTCCAAGAACCTCCCATTCAGTGAGGCCCTGGCCGGGAAAATACTCCTTCTTATCATCTCCATAAAATGTTCTTTGCTGGTAAGGGCATGCCATTATACAGTACCTGCATCCCACACACTTATTATAATCAACAAATACAATACCATCATCCCTTTTCACAGAGGCTCCAGTAGGACATACCTTCACACAAGCAGCCTCTTTGCAGTGATTACACAGCACTGGATAGATCTGTTTTCTCACTGCCGGAAACTTACCAAGTTCACCAACAAGTACCCTGGCCCAAAACATATTCGGAGGAAGAAAATGTTCCTGTTTACAGGCAAGCATACAGGCGTAACAGCCTATGCATTTATTGAGATTTATTACCATTCCCCATCTTGCCATAAATCACCCCTTTTGTAATTTTATAACTTTAACCCTTGCAGCAGTCTCAATATTAAGACTCACCGGGTCTGAATGTTTTAAGTCTATTTCAAGGAGATTATCAAAGTTGGTTCCCTTACCCCTGGCAATGGGTAACCCTTTTGCCCAGTGTCCACTGCAAGCAGCAATTGAGATTGCCTGCGGATGATGCCCTTCCATGAGTTTCAGTGTCCCAGTGACTGACCTGCCTGTCGGCGTTTCCAGCTTTATGAGGTCACCGTCATTCAGGCCTTTCTTCTTTCCAGTTTCTACATGCATACATATATTGTAAGTGTAAGGGTTCATTGCACTCGCTTCATCAAGCCATGGCTGCTCCATGGTTGAGGAACCTGTATGGAGAACATCGCGGTAGGAGAAACAGTAGAGGTCGAACTCTTTGCTGTCGAGCAGGTGTATTGAACAGGGGGACCACAAAACAAGGGGAGTATATTGCGTATAATCAACACTTAACCCTATCCTTTCAGTAATCTTTTGCATCTTCTCTTTTATATCCACCATAAACTCGAGATAAACAGGTATTCGGCAATCAACGAAGTATCGCCAGTAGGCCTCCTCGACTTTCTTCTTCCAACGGACAAAACCGTGTTCTTTTATATAGTCCAGACCATGAGTTTCACCGAACCAGTACTTGAGGACCCTGTCCGTAAGCCCATCTATGGTAAACTCTTCATCCTCCCGAAGCCGATGCTTCTCATCAAAATTCACAAAATCGTTTATCGATTTGTTACGCCTATCCCTGTAATTCATCCTATCCAATAGGTCACACATTACCTCTAAAAAACTCCTCCGCTGTTCCTTCGGCGGCACCACCGGCTGGACTACATGGTAGCACCAATCATCCATGCCGTACGGGTAGTTGAAGTTCTGACCCCTCCCCTCGGAAAAGCTCATCAATTCGAGATAGCATGTGTCGGGTAGAACGATATCGGCAAAACCCTCTGTAAGTTCCGTATTAAACAGTTCTGAGACAACCACAAAAGGTATTCTTTTGATACTGTTCGCAACGGCATCAAAGCTCGCCACACTCATTGGAGTGTTACAACCCCAACTTAATAGCATTTCGAATCGGTAAGGCAGGTTGACTTTCTGCCAGATTTCTTCTTGATCACTTGCTCCAAACACCCCTGGATCGAAGCCTAGCGGGTAGATGTCTTTTAGCTGGGCATTGCCGCGTATCTCCGGTTCTTTCAGCGGCCATGGTCCTCCAGTAACAAAGGGCTCAACCTTTATCATCCTTTCTGGCAAACGTGCGAGGGCATAAGCAATATCACGTGTGATCGTTGATCCCGACTCCACGATGACTTTCCCATTTTCATCATGAACCGTTTCCCTGATTACCCTTCCGACCAGTCCGTCCCAGGTATTCTTCATCTCATTTACACGTTTCCCAGGATGAAGGACTGCCGGACCGAAGTAGTCTGTCTGTAAAAATCCGTCCACACCTTTGTAAGGAGAGAATGTGAATTTACCCGTTTCGGGAAATCCAAGGCTCCTCGCTGGCCAGCCTAATGTTCCGCCGCACACATCGTGGGAACCCACTATAGAGCTCAGAAGAGAAACAGCAAAACACGTATGAAAAGAATTTTCATGCCCTTCGCCTCCCCGGAAGAGCACAGCAGAGGCAGGTCTGAAAGGTACCTCATGGCCATCGATGACGACGGTGCTGCCAACTTTCGCTTCTGTCGCAAATTCATTTGCAATCCTGCGGATTGTCTCTGCAGGAACAGTTGAAACCTGCGATGCCTTTTCGGGTGTGTATTGCTTCAGGTGTTCCTTCAGCAACTGGAAGGAAGGCCGGCAGGTTACTCCATTTACCCGATACTCCCCTTCTAAAGCATAGTTCACTGCACAGGCTGCCCGGTAATTTGGAATATCCTTGTAATCGTGGGGCACCGCCCTTCCCTCATCCATGTCCCAGACAAGGCACCTTTTTGTCTCGGGATCTCGTACGTATCTCCCGTCCTCTTTTACAAGATAAGGGGCATTAGTTTTTGATTTTAAAAATACCCAATCAACGACACCAAGTTCGTTCACCAGGATATTGCACATGGTAAGCGCTATGATGCCATCGGTACCCGGAATGAGTGGTATCCACTCTGTGGCTTTACCTCCTGCATAGTTGCAAAGCGGATCAAAGATAACAAATTTTGCACCTCGATCCCTCGCTTCTGCAGCAAGTCTTGTTGACACCATCGATGAGTGGCCAGCGGCTGTCCCCTTGCTCGCGCCAAAATAAATGATGTAATTACAGTTCTGGAAGTCAGGAACAATCGACCATGAGCTGTTTACCATCCCGGCAATGGCATGGGCTCCAGATCCGCAGTGAAGCCCTCCACCTCCTACCCATATATTGGTGACGCCGAAGTCGAAGAGGGGCTTGATAACAAAGGAGCAATAAAGAGGTCTTATTGTCGTAATCTGTATGAGCAGTTTCCTGGGATCCTCCTTCAGGATCTTTCCCAGCTTCTCAGCAATCTCTGTCAATGCCTCTTCCCATGATATCTCGTTCCATTTTGGGTCAACATAAAGCCCTTTCTCAGGGTTTGTCCTCCTCAAGGGTACATTGAGGCGATTCGGATCGTAGAGCACCTGCAGTCCTGCTATCCCTTTGGCGCACAGGCCACCCCGGGCACCCATATCAGTGTCAGGGTTTCCCTCAATCTGAACAGCAACACCGTTTACACGTCGCACTTTGATGCCGCAACTCGCATAACATCTCCCACATGCCGTGGGAATCTTCACGTCTTCCTCAACCTTCATGTCCTTACCTCCTTAACAGCTATCTGCCCAACAGACCTTTTGTGCCACAGAAGCACTAAGAGAAGTATGATGAACCCTGTAATGTCAATCCACCAGCTGATTTTTGTTGTCGGTATAAATACCATCGTTCCTCCGGCAAAGAAGAACAATCTCTCTATCCAGTTTAGTTTACACAAAAGGAAACCTTCGAACCCTATAGCTATTGCAATAACCCCCAGGGTGGCAGTTATTATGGAGAGGGCTATGACGTCCCACGATCCCTCCAGTAACAGCCCGGGGTTGTAGACAAAGACAAAAGGCACAACGTAGCTCACAAAAGCTAAACGCATTGCGATGTAACCCGTCTTGATAGGGTCCCCTTTGGCTATACCAGCAGCTACATACGCGCCCACGGCAACAGGCGGCGTTATGAATGACATTATACCCCAGTAAAAGGTGAAGAGATGGGCGGCCATGGGAATCACACCAGCCTTTATCATAGCCGGCGCAACAAGAATCACAAGTACGAGGTAACAAGGGACTGATGTCATGCCCATTCCGAGTATATACGAACTCACCGCTGTCAATAGAAGGAGAAAGAAGAGATTTCCTCCGGATGCCTTGACAAGCATGCTTGAAAGTCTAAATCCGAATCCGCTCGTATCTATGGAACCGATGATGATCCCTGCGGAGGCACAGGCTATCGCAGGTACAAGAAGGGATTTCGCTGCACTTTCCATGGTCACAATAAACCATTCCCCCCACTCTTTCAGGTTCTTCCTCGTTTCCTTTTTTCTCATGAAATCTATGATAGCTACCGCCATGGCTGAAAGGGCTGCATAGAGACCGCAGTGCTGAACAGGGAGATGCAGCTTAGCAAGAGCATAGATGAGAACAAATACGGGGATTACATAAAACCATCGTTCTTTCAGGACTTTCTTGACGGAGGGCAACTGGTCTTGAGGCAAACCGCGGAGCCCCGTCTTCACCGAGTGAAAATGTACCTGTGTGAAAAGAGACAGGTAGTAAAGCAGTGCAGGAAAAACCGCGGCGATACAAACCGAGGCATAAGAAACGTTGAGTATCTCAGCAATCAGGAAGGCCACTATCCCCATCACGGGCGGCATGATCTGAGCGCCATTACCTGAACAACACTCTATCGCACCTGCCATATTCGGTGAAAACCCGTTTTTTTTCATCAATGGAATTGTAATCGTCCCTACAGTCACGATATTGGCCACCGTTGCCCCGGTCATAGTCCCCATCAGTGAACTCCCCACTATGGCCCCCTTCGCCGGCCCACCGGCCCACCGGCCCGTAAGACCGAAAGCCACATCAGTAATAAACTTCCCTGCTCCGGAATTCTCAATTACTGCACCAAAGAGCATAAAGGCTACTATAATGGTGAATGCCACCGTCACAGGGAGCCCATATATCCCGTTGGTACTGAAATAGAAAAGTGAGGTAATCCGTTCCAAACTGAAAGGGAAGGTGGCGAAGATACCGGACAGGTTGGACCCGAAGAGGAGATGGACCACAAAAAGGGCAGCGATAATAGCCATAGCGGTATTAACCATTCTTCGCGTGGCCTCCAATATGGTTATAACCAGCATCAGGCACATCACGGTCTCCAGCTTTGTCGCCGTCCCTGCGAGCAACGCTTCTTCCCTCTGCTCGGGGAAAAAAACTATATAGAACGTGCTTATTAGGCTCATAAGGATCAGGAGGAGGTCATACCATCGTACCTTCTCCATGGATATCCCCTTTCGGAGAGGATATGTCATGAACACAAGGGTAAGTACCAAACCGAGAATGAAACTCGAATAACCTACCACGGAGATATGGATCCCAAACCACTCAAAAACGTTAGCAATGTAAAATATGGCGGTTACGGTGATGACCAGGGAAATAAAAGTGATAATCCGCCTTTTATTCAGTATGCGGGACATTCTCCACCCCCCTTTTTTTTATTGAATTGAATGCATATATTTCCTTGTCTCCGTAACCTATCGTTTGACCTTGAGCTCGGCAAGGAGTTTATTCTGCCTCTCATCAAGCTCCTTCGTCCATACGCCTATCTCCTTGTAGTACTTTATCGCTCCAGGGTGGTAAGGGATGTAGCTCACCCTCTTCACAGCTTCGGTACTGAAGTACTTTGCCCCTGCGTGGTATTTCTTGAATTCCTCGAAGTTACTCCATACTGCCTTGGTAAGCTCATAGACAAAACTATCGGGAAGGTCTGCGTTCCCGCAAACGATGGAGGAGAATGCCATAACCGTGACATCCTTCGGCATGGTTTTATACGTCCCACCGGGTACCTTCAAGGGAAACATGTAAGGGATGTTCTTGATCATTTTATTCATGTGTTCCTCATCAATATTGATAATTTTCATCGGGTGTGTTGCTGCCAGCTCAGTCCACTTGGCGGAGGGATGAGGTGCACAGTTAAGAAAAAAATCTACCTTCCCCACTAAGAGTGCTTCCTGTGCCTCATCATGGGTATCAAACATTAAAGAAGCCTTGAGGTCTCCTTCTTTCAGACCATAAGCTGCCAACATGTCTTTTGCAAAGATCCTCATTATAGGGGAGCCACGAGACGACAAGTAACCAGCTCTACCTTTGAAGTCTGCAGGTGAGTTAATCCCTTTTCCCTCTAAAGTGGTTATATTGTAACCTAAGGGAAAATCCTGCAGTACCGCCCTTACTTTAAGGGCTCCTGTTTTTTTGAAATTACCTATGCCTCGAACACAGTCATAGCCCACGTCAGGGGTTATAAAACCCAACTGCATGTCGCCCCTGTGAAGTAACCGTGCTGTCTCCTCTGCTCCTGACGTTTTCGAAGGGATCCCGGCAACACCCAGATATTTCTCCGATATGGCCCCTATCCCACCGGCTATAGCATAGTAAACTGCACCCGTCCCGGAACCTATTGCATATGTTTTAGGCCAGCTCTTATCAGGGTTCGGCTTCTCAGGCCCAGCCCCCAAAAAGAAAAGGCCAATCATAAAGATTAAACATACGTGGATAAAAGTACAACTCACCTTTTTCATAATAACCCCCTTCTAATTGTATTTTTAAGAATTATATATAAATATGCAATTGTTATGCCACTCGGTCTTAAGCGAATTTTAGGGCAAACATGCTTTAAATTTACTTGATTGATGAAAATATGGTATGATTTTTTTGTCCACAATATGGACATGTCCAATAACTGGAGGATTCCATTATGTTATCACAAGATTTAGTATCAAGTATTTTCAGTGATTTATCGACCGAATACGAATTCAATCAGGTCATTGGCTGTGCTATTAGATTCTTTTTTCGTAATCCTTATGATCGGAACGATTCCTGGGCCTGGAGCCAGGAGGGGCAAAGGGGATGGATATTGCAAAACTCGTACCCGAGTCAGCACTTCCATTGACAATAGAGACAGGTGTACCAATTGTTGGAAGGATATTTGAAGTGAGGGGGGTCAAGAGAATAGGCGCTGTATATCCTTTAAAGATAAAAGGGGAAATCGTTGGGGGTGTTGGTAAGATAATATTCCATACACTTGAAGAAGTTGAAAGGATAAACAATAAAATACAGAGACTCAAGAAAGAGATACACTACTTTAAACAGAAAGAACAGAGTGAATATAGCTCAGTTTATACCTTTGACAACATACTCGGAAAAAGCCAGGCAATAAATGAGGCTATTGAAAATGCAAAAAATATTTCCTACCTCAATATCGATGTCCTTATCGTGGGAGAGAGCGGAACAGGTAAGGAATTGTTTGCCCACAGCATTCACAGTGCCTCTGGCTCAAATAAACCTTTTGTAAAGATAAACTGTCCCGCTATTCCATTTGAACTTGCAGAGTCAGAACTTTTTGGATACGAAAAAGGGGCATTCACCGGGGCGCTGCCTTCGGGAAAGGCAGGCTACTTTGAAATAGCCAGCAATGGAACAGCATTTTTAGATGAAATGTCTACGTTACCGCTTTCAATTCAGGCAAAACTCCTCCGGGTTCTCGAAGAAAGGGAGATAGAACGGCTGGGAGGTACTAAGGCGAAAAAGATAAACTTCAGGGTGATTTCAACAACAAACATAGATTTAAAACATCTCTTGAATGAAGGAAAATTTCGCCAGGACCTCTATTACAGGGTTGCAAAGGCTATTGTTTACATTCCTCCCTTGAGAGAAAGGAGGGAAGATATACCCATTTATGTTGATCACTTTCTTAAAAAAATTCTCCATTCATTCAAAATACAACCGAAGGCCATATCTGACGAGGTAATGGACATTCTTTATAATTATGACTGGCCTGGTAATGTAAGGGAATTAATAAATGTAATGGAACAAATTATTATTAAGGCGCTCCATTCCGATGTTATAAGGAAGGAGCATGTTCCTTCCGAGATTTTCCAGCATATGGATGAGTCCCATAAAACAAACCAAACTTACAACTCTATAAATATCAAAAAAGAAGTAACAACAAAAGAGAAAGAATTAATTATTTCTGCCTTAAACCATACAAGAGGGAACAAGCGAAAGGCAGCTATACTGCTTGCCATGCCCAGATCCACTTTATATGAAAAATTAAAGAAATATAATATCGAATTTCTCTGACAAAAAACAACAGAAACGTATGAACTGTCAGTTATTTCCTGAGCAATCTTATACTGAATTTCTCGGCGAAGTGGTGAGGGTGGTAAGAAGTTTTTGCTTCTCGGAGTCCTGGTAAGCCCAAATCCTGTTCGCGGTTTATATACATTACCTCATCCCAGCATTTTTCAGTACATTGCTGATTGATAATTGGATAGAGTCCTGGAACCTCTGGATTAGCTTTTTCAATATGAACAACCGCTGTCTGATCATTTAACAATTCACCTATTGTAAATGCCTCCACCCTACCCTCGATCATTATTACCCCGCCTGTAACTTTTAGGGCATGGTAGTTTGCTAAAATCTCACGAATTGCTTCCCATTCCCCCATAAGATTTAGGTCCTCGTTACAACGGCGCATCTTACACCACTTTTCCTGTAGTTTCAAACAGGCATCTATATGCTCTTCATTTAAAGAAGCATAGGTAAACAAATGTGAACGGAGCAATTTATTTATATGGTTTCTTTTTGACCGATATTTATTACCTGCCAATCGAACAAGATCATCCCTGCGATACACATAATCAAAATTGTCACGAGTTGGCTCAATATAAAGGTTCTTCGCCCCATCAAGCTCTAAAATCAGTCGCTTATCCCCCTTTTCAATAAACGAAGCAGCTTCTCCTTCTTCTTCCCTGAGCCATCCTAAAAGCATATTGGTAACTTCTCGTCTTGATGGAGGTCCTATGGGTTGCATTGCATAAAAACTATTCGGGCTCTCCTCACAAAGGACCAACAACCAATCCTTATATATTGACCACTTGAAACCATAGTGGGAACGCCATATGAAAAGATTTGTAAAAGTCCATTCAGAGGTCTCAGGTTTATACTGGCTAAATATATCTCTGAAAATATCACGGTCTTCCAATTGGATGGGCTTGAAATCAGGGAAACTTGGTTTTATTGCCACCGACATAATTGAATATTAAAACAAACC
>JAPLKF010000191.1 GCA_026388215.1 Pseudomonadota bacterium
TGCGCCCTTCATGAAATCAAAATTGAATAATGTCTTGAAGAGTATCAAGGATACTGCGTAAGAGACAATAAGCGTACCAAAACCCACGAAGGCGGGGTGGTTGCCCTTGATGCCTGCTGCTGGCCAGCATCCCCACACAACGACGCACCAAAACGTCATAATCACTGTCATAATCGTAAAGAATATGAGAGGCGGTGTGGGGGGCACCACAAAGCCTCCCACGGTCTTGATCGACCATGCGGCGACAAGAGACCCGACAATCATGTTGAATAATAAAAGATACAGCCCCTTCAAGGGTTGCTCTAATTTTGCCGCCGGCGCCGGGTAGTTTGCTTGCCAGACCATACCAATAATGATAGAAAATGGTATGAGACACATGGCCAGCTCGCCTGCCCAGGGAATAAATGTCTCTGGCTTAAACCAGGTGATAATGCCAAAGGCAATGAAAAATACAACCACTGTTCCCAAAATCCCTAATAAAGGCTGTTTGATTTCTCCTTTTTGATTCATATAGTGTCCCCCTTTTTTATTTTCGATGGAACTTCATACTGCAATGCCATCGTAATAAGTGACGATAATTCCTCCTCATTAAAAATATCTCCCTTCTTTCCTTCACGATTAACAAAAACACCCCCTTATGATTTGATAATTTACCGGGGGTACCGAGATATACCCCCGGTAAATTCAATCTTTAAGCCTATGCCCTCTTCACGATAGTCACCGTACCCGCAGTACCATCTACCCTGATGATATCACCTGTCTTTATGACGGATGTGGCAACACCGGTGCCTGTGACCGAAGGCAGACCATATTCCCTCGACACAATTGCCGCATGGGACGTGAGGCCTCCGATATCCGTCACCGCAGCCTTTATCTTTGTGAACACAGGAGCCCACGATGGATTTGTACAGGGACACACTACGATCTCGCCTTCCTGCAACTTGACGATGTCTTCGAGCAGCTTCAGCACTCTCGCTGGCCCTTCAACAACCCCTGCTGATGAGGCAAACCCTTTAAGCTCGTTGACATCACCCGCTTCAACGGTCCCGCCTTTCAACCATTGTTGCACTGAATCTGTTGTTACACCCCACAGCATAACGGTAAAGGGCTCAGATATCTCCTCAGGCGGCACTCCGAGCGCAAGCACAGGAACCCAGTTTTTCGCTGCGTTGAGTATTTTCTGCCGCTTCGCAGCCTTTTCCTGCCAGTACTTCCCTCTTGTTGGCGCGCCTTCGCCCAACGCCCAAGTAGTTACCAGGTCTTCAATCAGCATAGGCACTTCGAATCTGTTGAAAAGGAAAATATCATCTGTTTTTCCGAGAACACCGTATTTTGTGAGTATATTTCCAAATTCCCTGATCTTTTCAAACCATATGGTATGGAGCCAGTGCTCAACCCAGAAAAGATGGTCTTCGGCATATCTATATATGGACCTCACAACGTTGTAGGCATCGCTAAAGGACTTCTGGTCATCTTCCGTCTTAATGAGAGCCTTATACTCAGCAACAATCCTATCCCTCTCTTCCGAAATTGCTGTAAGCGACCTCTCTATCTTTTCCCCTTTCTCAAGCCTTTCCACGTAGCTCTTCATATAACTGAAGGGCACGTCCATCTTGGTTATCCAGCTCCCTTCGTAGTGGAACCACCCACTCCCGCAGGATACAAAAAACCATGGATCCTTTATCCTCTCAAGCTCTTCAAGCCATACCCTGCCAGCCTCTGTGCTCTTCAATTCTTTTATCTTCTCGTCAGCAGATATATTCTTCTTAAGAATGTTATTAACAGGCCGTTGTGCCACAGCTAATCTGCTTAGCCTGCATAACTCTTCTTCCGGGCGGAACATGGATACATCAGCCCCTGCAACCATCTTACCGATAGTGCTTTCTTTAATCCCCGGGAATAACTTTTTTGCGGTGTCCACAAACATGAGATAGGCAAGGTAGGCCAGGTTCAGATACTCGAAGTGGAACTGCCACGCCTTGAACATTTGGCTCACGATAGTATTGAATGCCTCGATCAAAAGGTAGCCGTCAGTGTATCCCCTCGGTGCGGGGAAAACCTCGTCGTCAGGGACATACTTGGGAAATTCTTTTGGAATCTTGAGCGCTTTCATCTCCTTCCCCAGGGCTGAGAACTTCTCATACCAAGCGGGCCAGAGCTTTCCTTCGTAGTTCTGAAAGACATAGGGCACCCTTTTTCCAAATAATGCTGCCTTTTCCCCGATTATCTCTGGAGGTGGTGGCTCTAACGCCGTGATATACATGTAGCAACCCAGCATCCTCTGGGCTATGCCCTGGGCCGGAGGGATGCAAAAAACCCTCGTCGTATACCCGGAGAGAGCGATCTGCCAGGCCTCCTGGAATATATCGTCGAGGGGATACATAGGCTCAGGTGCGTGGATTTTGTCCTGAAACCAGAAATGTCCCTTCTCCCACTCAGATCTATCCTCACTGAATAAACGCTGGGGTGCATACATCTCCTCCCAGCCTGCCAATTCCGGTGGTAACTTTACTTCTTCTGCATAAGGAAACTTTTTTGCTTCTGCCATAATAACCCCCTCTTTATAATAAGATTTTTTTAACTAAAAAAATACCACCCCCTTTCGAATATATTCTAAGGCCTAAACCATTCATGTTCATCAAACACCTTTTATACAATAATATACACCTGATGTAATCCATCAAATACTCTTTTCTTGAATTTACTTAAACAATTCCAAACTTGCATTTACAATTGCCTGTGCGAATTGAGGCTCTTCCATATTGGCGTCTACCTCTATAATTTCATATTCAGGCTTTAGACCTTTTCTTAATTCCTTTATAAAT
>JAPLKF010000192.1 GCA_026388215.1 Pseudomonadota bacterium
ACTCCCGAGCAAAGAAATCCCCATTGCCATTCTTGAAGTAGAGAAGATCAATCCCACAATGATTCCTACAGTTGCAATAATAAAAATCCAGCGTGTTCTGATAATACCAAAATATAGTGCAAAGGGGAGCACAAAGCAGAAATATCCTCCAAGAATATTATGATATATGAACGATGAAAACGGTATGGGTTGCTCCTTCACAAATGCAGCGTATCGCCCATTTCCCAATTCCTCGATAAGATTCGGAAATAATGTTTTTGATTGGATAATAACACATAGGGAAGAAATAAATGTTCCTATAACGAGGGCTTTAAGCAAAACTTCTTTGTCATCTGATGAGAGAAAGAGATAGACGCTCCCGATAATCCAGATTAATACATTTATGTCACTTAAGGTACTGAATGTGTTCCATGTATATATAAGACTTATGAGGTGAATTATCCCGAAGGGCAAAAAAAATATGAAAAATTTATAAAAACCAGCCTGTACTTCCTTTTTCTTGAGCCAGTTCGCTACAGCAGCTATGATTATTAGAAGAACAAAAGAGGTCTCGATCCAGAATCTATCTATATTTATATAATAGAGGGAAAGATGATTACCACCAAGAAAGGGGATAAGGAGGAAAGCTGAAAATGCAAAAATTCCTTCTAACTTTACTGATTTGATTTGTTGGTGTATCATCATCCCTTTCTTTTTGCATTTATTTAATCTTCTGGGGATTTTACATTATCTTAGAATCGATTTGTGTTTCTTTTTCAGCAATCTACTTACCTAAATTTATGTTTATTGTATAAACATTCTCCGCACCCTGACCATCAGAGACCTTGACCTTTACGCCGTGTGTGCCAGCAGAAACCGTTTCATCTACAGGCCATTTTATCATCCCGCTTGCACTGTCGATTGTCATGCCTTTTGGGGGATCTACCAAAGAATAGGTAATTGGATCACCATCAGGGTCAGTTGCCTTGACCTGATAGGATAAAATTTTACCATCAAACGTTGTTTCCTGATGTTCAATAATCCGCGGGGGAACATTTTTTATCTCGGTAGTCAGGACCCTTGGTGGCCCGTAAGTTTCACCATCAAAGGGTGTTATTTTCACAGCTAACTTGTCTCCCCTTTTAAATCCGCTAATGCTGTCAACACTCCCGGCAGGCTCACTATTCTTAGTCCACTCATATTCATATGTAATTGGTTTACTATCCTTATCCTTTCCCTCAGTTATAACCTTTAATATATCCACGTTATTGATTGTTTCAAGCTGTAATTTAGCCTTAGCCAGTGCCGGTGGATAACCTTTTGCCTTATCTACCATGCCCCCCTCTCCTGCTTGAGATGCGGTCTCAGCCTTACCCGGTCCGATAGATGCTTTCTTCTCAGGAACAGGTTGAGATTTTGTGTAACCAAAATAAATAATCAGAAGTATGACAAATATTGCAAGAAGTAACCAGTATACTATCTTCCTATCTGCTACAAACCTTTTCCCGCTTTCCCCTCTTTTAATGCTTTTCTTTTTTTTAATAGGCATAGAGAACTGTAAGATTGGCTCGTTCAGCAGGACTATTCTGTCTTTCCCCCTGAACCTCAATTCTATAGATGTAAGGGAAATGTTGAGAGGTGATCATGCCTGAACCTGATTCTGCTGTTCCCATACCTTCAAGTACAATACCGCTTGTATTTGAATTACCCATAGTGGTGTCAACTATCTTCAAATAAACATCAAAAGGCTGTGCAGGGGCTGTACCGGAAAGGGTAAAGTTAATGTCAGGAAGTGTCTTGGCATCTAACGTACTATCACAAACATTGGTTGACCAGTTCGGGGTGGTTGTTATGTCATTCGTTGATACGCGTAGTTTAGTAAAAAAACAGGCATCTGATATACTTTGCGCAACCTGGGCACTGGTAATCACGTTAAAGCCTGCAAGAACAGCTGATAAATTCGTTGTTGGAGCAGCCACACCTCCACTAATTGTTCCACCGATTGCCAGGGGGATAATCTCCTTTAAAAGAACTTCTGCCCCTCCCATCGATGCCTCTTTTGCAGTCTGGTATCTCTTCTGAAGCCCTGAAACCTCAGTCCCTTTATAGGCAAAATAATAGATGACTGTAATCAGGATAGAGGAAACAACAATTATAGCAAGTACAGTTATTAACGCTGCACCTTTTTCGCCCTTTAAATGTTTCATCTTAACTATTCCCCTACTTTTAAAGGTTTTTCGGCTTTACTACCATTGTATAAAGCTTCCATCTGTAATTCTGCCAGTTTGCACCTATATTTGCTGACAGGTTAAAATCCCTTCCCAGACCAAACTCCCCGACTGTGATTACACTGTTTGGATATGTATAA
>JAPLKF010000193.1 GCA_026388215.1 Pseudomonadota bacterium
GACCTCAAGGGAAGCCGTGAAAAGGATGCATATCTCGGTCAGACTTTTCCTTTCAAGGTGCTCGAATACGAAGAAGACGGCCGTAACATTATTCTTTCACGAAGAGCCCTCCTGGAAGAGGAGCAGCAGATTAAACGTGACAATATCAGGCAGACCCTTGAAGTTGGAATGGAGCTAACCGGAACGGTTCGGTCCATTCAAAGATTTGGCGCCTTTGTTGACCTTGGCGGCATTGATGGCCTCATTCCTTTAAGCGAGATAGGATGGGAGAGAATTGAAAAACCAGAAGATGCCCTGTCTGTTGGGCAGGAAGTTACCGTAAAAATCATCGCCCTCGACTGGGTGAAAAACCGCCTCACCTTAAGCCTCAAGGCAACGCAACCGGATCCTTTTTTAAATGCAGCGGAAAAATATCCCGTTGATAGTCTGGTCTATGGAACGATTGTGAGTCTTGCACCATATGGCGCTTTTGTCAACCTTGAACCAGGAGTGGACGGGTTGATTCATATCTCAAAATTTGGTGCAGGGAGACGGATCAAACACCCCAAAGAAGTTGTTGAAGTGGGTCAGCTTGTAGAAGTCTATGTTCGGGAAGTAGATATTAAGAGCAAAAGAATATCCCTTTCCATGGAACAAAAACTGGAATCCGAAATGATTGCCATGCCTCAGGTCGGCGATATCCTTGACGGCATTGTGGGGAAAGCCTTACCATCCGGTGTGCTCCTGAAGATGAACAACGGGATAGCCGGTTTTATACCCAACTCAGAGATGGGTACCCCGCGTGGTACCAATCATAACAGGATGTTCCCTGTTGGAACGGGAATGCAGGTCATTGTAAAGGAAGTCGATGTAATCCGAAACAGGATGATCCTGAGCCGGAGTGGCGTGGCTGAAAAATTAGAGCAGGAAGAGCTTAACCAATACAGGGGTGAAGTCATGAAAGATGAGTCAACCGGAAGTGGTCTTGGAAACCTAGGAGAACTCCTAAGGGCTGCGATGGATAAGAACAACGAGACAAAAAAGCAGAAAGCAGGCGATAAAAAGGTCAAACCTCAGGCTTACAAGTAATCCACGTTTCATTGTTTACCATTATTTTCAAATACTGATCACGTTACCCCGCACAAAATCATTTGCATTATTCATTTCATGGGGTTAGAATCTTTTATAAAAGGGTAGGGGATTGAAATCACGCGGGACGAAGGACGATCGTCCCGCCTGAAGCGGGACTTGGACGAGGGACGAGGTACAAAACTCATTGCTCTGCGCCTTTTGCTCATTGCTAATGTTGGGGGGATGAAGGATGGAGGGGGAAAACTAATAATTCAACCTGACCCCATTATTTCTCCAATTACCTGCACTTTTATAATGATATACTTAAAAATAGGTATTACAAATAATTATTGACTTACATTTTCAAATAAGGTATACTTTTAAAAAATTGTTAGAAGGAGAAAATATGGATAAGACGATTGTTACAACAAAAGGTCAGGTAGTGATTCCATCAAAACTACGTCGAAAGCTGGGAATAAAGCAAGGGACTCAGGTTACCTTTTTTGAGAGAGATGGAGAAATAGTCATCAAGCCGATTACAGATGAATACATAAAAAAGATGGCCGGAATCACAGGTACAAAGGGAAAGCTCCTTAAGGCCTTGAAAGAAGAAAAGGCAAGGGAGCGCAAACTGTGAAGGTGGCGCTGAGGGTTCTCGATGCATATAGTCTCATAGCCTATCTTGAAGGTGAAAAAGGCACTGATACTATGATTGAGATTTTCAAATCAGCAAGGGATTCCGGTAAGAACCTTCTCCTTTCTGTAGTGAACTGGGGGGAAGTTTATTATATTACCTTAAGAGAAGAAGGGCAGAAACGCGCAGATGAAACCTCCCATCTTATATCAACCTTACCCATAGAAATAGTTCCGGTGGATTTAGAGATTACAAAGAAAGCTGCTGAATATAAGGCAACTAAAAAAATGTCCTATGCCGACTGTTTCGCAGCTGCATTAGCGAAACTCTGCAAAGCTGAATTGGTAACGGGTGATGAAGATTTCAAACAAGTGGAAAGTGAAGTAAAAATTTTATGGATATTTTAATTCTGTAACCACAGCTAAAAAAGTGGGTTTGATATGTGGATTTTCAAAGAGAGGCAGAAGGAGGGATTTAGAACGTGATCCGCATGATTTTTATGTAAAAGCATAGGCGTCGGTCCTTGACACAGGACAGGAAGGTCACAGGTTCAAATCTTCAAAAGTCAATCAATTGAGCTAATAGCTGATGGCTCGTAGCTCGTGGTATAGGTGTGTGACCCCCATATGCGGAGGTACATTGACGCACGG
>JAPLKF010000194.1 GCA_026388215.1 Pseudomonadota bacterium
TGCGGAGAATCTTTACACAATAAACATAAATTTAGGTAAATAGATTGCTGAAAAAGAAACACAAATCGATTCTAAGATAATGTAAAATCCCCAGAAGATTAAATAAATGCAAAAAGAAAGGGATGATGATACACCAACGAATCAAATCAGTAAAGATAGAAGGAATTTTTGCATTTTCAGCTTTCTTGCTTATCCCCTTTCTTGGTGGTAATCATCTTTCCCTCTATTATATAAATATAGATAGATTCTGGATCGAGACCTCGTTTGTTCTTTTAGTAATCATAGCTGCTGTAGTGAACTGGCTCAAGAAAAAGGAAGTACAGGCTGGTTTTTATAAATTTTTCATATTTTTTTTGCCCTTCGGGATAATTCACCTCATAAGTCTTATATATACATGGAACACATTCAGTACTTTAAGTGACATAAATGTATTAATCTGGATTATCGGGAGCGTCTATCTCTTTCTCTTATCAGATGACAAAGAAGTTTTGCTTAAAGCCCTTGTAATTGGAACATTTATCTCCTCTCTCTGCGCAATTGTCCAGTCAAAGATATTGTTCCCAAATCTTATGGAGATCTTTAAAGGAGGCAGATATGCCTTTATCGTAAAGGAACAACCAATACCATTTTCATCCTTTCTTTACCACAATATTCTTGGAGGATACTTCTGTTTCATCCTGCCCATAGCAATCTATTTTGGCATCTTTAAAAAAAGATGGCTCTATGTTGCTATGGCTTCAGGCATAATATCGGGGCTCATCTTTGCAACATCCAGGATAGCTATAGGCATTGCATTATTGGTGGTTTTATACAGCACTATAGCTTTAGTAATGAATCGTGATATAAAGCGTTTTTTGATGCTTATTTTTATTGTTTTTATTGGCTGCGCTATTGCATTTTCACTTTTATACGGTAGTAAAAGGGATGTATCACAGGGAACGGGATTTGAACTTGAAAAAAAGATGAAGATAACCCGTTCCTATGTTTCTACCCTTGGCTTGAGGACAGAGATCTGGAAGAACGGATTGAATGCCTTTCTTGCAAAGCCTGTTATCGGGTATGGACCGGGAACATTTGAATATGCATACAGAAAATACTTTGACGGTGGGCTTTATACAAGATATGCCCACAGTTCACTATTAAAGATTGGAACTGAACTCGGTATTATAGGGGTTCTCTGTTCCCTATTTTATATAATCGGTTTGATCATTCATTTTAGGGTGAGGTTGAAAGAATCAAGATACTTATTTATTGTAATTTCTATTGGGTCTGGTTTTCTTTTTGGCCTTGTAGACTTTGCTTTTGACATCCCGGCATTTTCTATTACCTTTTTCGTATTATCTTCACTTTTTTTTGAAAAAAACATACCTGTAGCTGAAAAGACCTACAGGATTTTATTTTATCTTATTGCCCTTCTTATGATAGTTTCTCTTTTCTTCACAGTGAAGGCTAACCTATCCAAAAAGTCTCTTGAGAATGGTATTATATACGAGGAGAATGGTCTTTTGAAAGATGCATACCTTTCCTATAGAGATTCTATTAAAGAGATGCCTCTCAATAGTGAAGGGTATATGAAGATAATTAATGTCTTGATAAAATCATATAGAAATGAAAAGGATCTGGAAGAAAGAGAGAAGATTAAAAATGCTATAAATTCTTATTTGGTGAGGGCGGAAGAGATAAAAGATAATGATTCTGAGATGTTCTTTGTCGAAGGCATGGGTCATGCATTTTGTGGTAATGTGGTAAAGGCAGAAAATTCCTTCCTTAAAGCCCTTTCTTATTATCCTTCTTCACCATACTATGTGTATGAAATTGCAAGGTTCTATTTTGAAAACAATGAACTAAAAAGGGCAAAGACGTTGATTCATTCTATTGATTCATATATAAATAAGTATAAAAGCTCAAAAAATCCAAATGGTTTTTTTATGTACAAAATAAGAGATTTAGAATCAGAAATAGAGTATAAAGATGGGAACGTTAGTAATGCTTTAATGATAGAAAAAAAGAACATTCATGATGTAAAAAACGAAGAGTTTATTATATCAAGTATAAAATCAAGAGAATTTATCCAGAAAGAATTGTTCATCAGGTATCTGGAGAAGAGGATAAGTTTTTATGAGACAGAATTCAGGAAAAGGTGAGTGAAAAGTGAATTCTAAAGTTCAGCATTATATTGACTTGGTAGCCATTTTAACCGAGAAGGAAATAAAGGTTAGATACAAGAGCAGTTTCTTCGGCTATCTCTGGTCAGTAGCTCATCCCCTTGCTTTTGCCCTTGTTTTTTTTGTTGCCTTCAAGGTTGTGGTAAAGATACAGGTGGAGGATTATGCCCTTTTTCTTATTGCAGGATTATTTCCATGGCAGTGGTTTGCCAATTCGGTTAATGCTGCTCCAAGGATATTTCTCGGGAACGCTTCAATAATAAAAAAGGTAAATTTTCCAAGAAATATAATACCTTTTACCCAGGTATTCCAGGATATGATTCATTTCATTCTGGCAATCCCTGTGGTGGTTCTCTTTCTTTTTCTTTATCATAAACTGCCTTCGTTTTCCTGGCTTTACGGTATCCCTGTTCTATTAATAATACAATTTCTGATGACCTATGGTATATGCCTGATGATCTCGTCAACAAACCTGTTTTTTAGAGACCTTGAGAGACTTACAATAATTTTTACAACGATGCTTTTTTATTTTACCCCTGTCATATATCCTGAGAAGATGGTTCCGGTAAAATATAAACCTCTGATCAATCTGAATCCCTTAGCCCCTTTGATGATAAGCTGGAGAGAGTTGTTTTTAAACGGTACATTGTCTCCTTTATATCTCGCTGTAAGTTTTGGATATGCTATTTTGGCATTCATATTAGGTTTTTTGATATACAGAAAGCTTTCATGGAAGTTTGCAGAGGTTTTATGAGTGAACCGGTAATTGTTTTTGAAAGAGTGAGTAAGAGTTATCCAATGTATTATCATATTACAGGAGGGATTAAACATTTTCTTTTTCATTTTTCAAAAGGGATAAGCTCTTTAAGAAATTCTCGATTTGAGGCCTTAAACGATGTTTCTTTTGAAGTCTATAGAGGTGAAACTTTTGGTATCATTGGCAGAAACGGAGCAGGTAAGAGCACCACACTAGGTCTTGTTGCAGGCGTACTCAAGCCAACAAAAGGAAAAATAGTTGTGAAGGGCAGGGTCTTTCCCCTTCTTGAACTTGGTGCTGGATTTCATCCAGAGCTCACAGGAAGAGAGAATATTGTTCTTAACGGCGTCCTTATGGGGCTTACAAGGGCTGAAGTCTTGAGAAAGATGGAGGAAATAATAGAATTTGCTGAACTGAGGGATTTTATAGACCAGCCTATCCGGGTGTATTCAAGTGGTATGCTGACAAGGCTCGGATTTTCTGTAATTGCCCATCTTGACCCTGAAATATTATTACTTGATGAGGTATTGGCAGTGGGGGATATAGAATTTCAGAAAAAGTGTCTCAACAGGATGGCGGAATTCAAAAGGAGTGGTGTCACAATGGTTTTTGTTTCCCATTCCATGGCATCTGTAGAAAGAATTTGTGATAGAGTTATATGGCTGGAAAATCACTCTATCAAAATGGATAATGACGCCCATACTGTTATCAGTCATTATGCTCAACATTCTGTCAAATAATGAATTCGTCAAAATACAAGAAATTAATAATCGTTGCCCTGAAACAAACATCGTTTGGAATGAAATTATTAAGATATCATTATTTAAAAAAAGAAAGTTATGACAAAGCACTTCAAATTACCAGAGCACTAAAAATTCATAACGTTAGTAATATATTAATAGTATGCAGAAAGGTTAAAGAGTATGGGTTTAATGAAGCAATAAATCGTGAAGCTTTATTGTTTTTTAAAGAAATAAAAAATTATTATAAAGTGAAGTTAATATCGGTCGAATATGATATAGAAACAATAAAAAAAGAAGGTGAAATAAACTTTATTCCTTTTACCGATTTTCCGAAATACCTTTCTTTACAACCGGCTGAATTAATCCATATCTTTGATTCAAAGATTGAGGATATCTTTAATTATAATTTTGCACTTGAAAATTTCAAAGTAATATCTACGCTAACGTCAAATGAACCAGTTAATAAATCAGATATCAGTGAGTTTGACTTATCGCGTATTGTTCATGCTGTTGATCATAAACTACTAAGGCTCATTGTTCATTCAAAAAAAGCAGAAAAGGTACTCTACCATCTTGGAATTAAAGCAGATAGAATGCTACTCCCATTTGTTTCAACAACATTTCAAAAACATAGAAGAAAAACGCTGGAATGTATCGGTTTTGCTTCGTCTCCCTTACAACCCAGCGATATCGAAAAAAAGGGTATTTTATTATTGAAAGAGATTGCAAAGAATAACAGTCAAATAAAATTTCTTGTTGCATGGCGAAACAAGTCAATCAGCGATGATGATTTAGGGAAACTAAAAAATGTAACAATACTCTATAACCCTGCTGAAATGTCGGAGTTCTATAACAATATAGATTGCATGATTATCCCATTTACTGATAAAGATAATCATGCTGCGCCTTTTTCATGTATTGAAGCTCTTAGTTGTCATATTCCGGTCATCATAACCAATGTGCTTGATATTGCTGATATAATTGAAAAATTTGGTTGGGGAATTGTTTGTAACCCCGATGTAAAAGATATTTCGGATGCCATTCAATTGCTTATGAACCGATACGAGGCCTTTCTACAATCATTATTACGAAAGAATGTTTATGAAGTCTTTAATGAAGAACGCTATATAACAAATATGAAAGAAGTGTATGATGAAAGTATTGAAACGATTCAATCAATTTCTCTTCAAAAATGGGAAAATGCTCTTGAAGCTGAGAAAAAAGAGTTAATATTGGGCAGAGAAAGTATGAAAAATTATTACAATGAATGTAGTGTAGTGCAGGAATATTTTCAAAAAAGATTTGGCGAAGACAAGCATTTTAAGTTGCATCAAGAGCAAATGTCAGCCGTTGAAAAAATTCTTCAGAAATATTTCCAAGCTGCTCCTTCTGATGACACATACATTCTCGATTTAGCAACCGGTACTGGAAGACTTGTCCATATACTTTCTGATTTCGGGAAAGTTGTTCTTATTGATAGCTCTTTTAATATGCTGAAGAGTCTTCAAAATAACCATATAAAAATTTGTGGGGATTTATTCAATCTTCCCTTAAAACATTATTTTGACTGTATCACCCTGTTTAGAGTTCTGAGACATTACCAATTTTTTGATAGAAAACAACTGTATGCAAATCTGTATAAAAGTCTTAAACAAGGTGGAATTGTTTTATGTGATGTACCATCAAGAAGTACAGAAATAGAAATGAGGAATATACAGGGTTGGCAAAAATACAATATATATGATTGTTTCTGGGAATTACCCGATTTCGAAAAAGAAATTGTCTTGTTTGGGTTTAAGCTTTATGAGCATATTCCAATTGGTTATTCATTAACAAGTGAGTATGAGAGAATATCAGGCAAACCTGTAGAACAAATTTGTGCAATACAAAAAGTATAATATATTGAGCATGGTACATGAAAGTACTGATTAACTGTATCCCACTCCTGACAAAACTTACCGGAGTCGGAGTATATACGCTCGAGTTATCTAAAAAACTATTACAACCAAAAGGACTACATGAATATATATTTTATTATGGTTATGCATCAAGTAAACTATTCACTTTTTCAGGTTCAAGAAAAAGCGAGGTAGTGCAGGTCACTAAAAAAATTTTTAAGAACATTCCTTGTGGGAGACGAATTATAAAAAATATTTTCAACAATATTAGGTTAAGAGATGTTGATCTCTATTTTGAGCCAAATTTCATTCCTAACATAAAAATAAAAACAAGGGCTACTGTAACTACTGTGCATGACTTTTCCTTTACCGTGAGAGAGTGGACACCAAAAGACAGATATGAATTTTTCAATGAAAACTTTTTTAAAGAGATTTATAAATCACATATTATTATTTCACCTTCCGAGTTTATTAAGAAGGAAGTGCTGGATAAGCTCACGTTTCCTGAGGAAAGGGTAGTGACAATCCACCATGGTATAGACCATGCAGTTTTCAATCAAAATCATACAGACTATGCAGGACAGAATTCATTACGGGGTAATATAAAAAAATTAGGAAATTATTTACTCTTTGTAGGTACTATACAACCCCGCAAAAATTTAAAAGGATTAATCCACGCATATACTTTGTTGCCAGCACCGTTTCAGAAGGATTTTAAATTATTGCTTGTAGGTTTTGAAGGGTGGAATCATAAAGATATCAATGAAACGATTATGAAAAACAAGAATATCCATGTTTTTGATTCTGTCAGCAATAATGACGAGTTGGCAGAGTTGTATAGGAGTGCATCACTTTTTGTATTTCCTTCTTTTTATGAAGGCTTTGGATTTCCTCCGTTGGAGGCAATGGCTTGTGGTTGTCCTGTAGTTGTATCGAATACTTCCAGCCTTCCCGAGGTATGTGGAGATGCTGCTTATTATATTGATTCCCACAATGTGGAGAGCATCGCAAACGGTATTTTACGGGTTACCGAAGACGAAAACTTAAGAAAAAAATTGATACAAAAGGGGCTAGAAAGGGTAAAATTATTCACTTGGGAAACATCAGCTCAAAAGCATCGTGAGGTTTTTGAAAGGGCCTTAGGTCTTTAAAGGTGTATTCATGAAAAGCGTAATTATTCATGACAAGATTACTGAATTCGCTGGATCTGAGATGGTTTTGGAATCAATCCATCAGATTATACCTTCTCCAATTCATACACTTTTTTGTGATACAAAAGCATTAAAGGGAACACAGCTTGAACATGCAACAATATATACAACGTTTCTTCAAACCATACCGCATGTGTTGAAGGTATTCAGAAACCTGTTACCGCTTTTTGTATTTGCCATCGAAACAATCAATATAAGGCATTACGACCTCGTTATAACAAGTTCTCATTCGGTAGCAAAGAATGTGCTAACATTTCCCCACCAGTTTCATATATGTTATTGTCATACCCCCATGCGATATGCGTGGGACTTGTATTTCGAGTACATGGAGAATATGGGTTACAAAAAATTTATTTTTGCTCCATTGATGAATTATATCCGTTTATGGGATAAGGCAGGCTCCGAAAGGGTTGACCTATTTGTTGCCAACTCCCAGCATACGCAGAAAAGAATCAAAAAGTTTTACGGTAGGGATGCCATTGTTCTCTATCCACCGGTTGAAGTAACGAATCTAACAAACAACACACAAAAAGAAGACTATTATGTTACTATAGCGCGCTTTGTTCCGTATAAGAGGGTTGATATAATTGTGAAGGCCTTTAACAGGATGACTGATAAAAAACTCATTGTCATAGGCGAGGGGCCTGAGGGGAAACGGCTTAGAAGGATAGCAGGGGAAAATATTGTCTTTACAGGGTATCTTGATAGGAGTAAGTTGATGGAGGTCCTTGCTAAGGCGAAGGGTTTTGTCTTTGCAGCGGAAGAGGATTTTGGCATAGCCCCTGTGGAAGCTCAGGCATGTGGCATTCCGGTAATTGCGTTTGGGAGGGGAGGGGTGTTAGAGACAGTAATAGATGGTAAAACCGGTCTCTTCTTTTATGAGCAGACAGAGGAAGCCATCATAGATGCCATCGAAAAGGTCGAAAAAGAGACATTTGATACGGAGTATATAAAAAGACATGCGAAACAGTTTTCTAAGGACATGTTTATTGAAGGATTCAAAGAAATCTTAGACAAGTACACTGGATTACATTGACACACCAGAGAACGTTTCAAAACATTCTTGTTCTGTGTAGTGACATCCTCGCATTCTATGTATCAATAATTTGTGCATTCTATACCAGAGCATTGCTTAAAGGGTGTTTTTCCCTTGTCCCACTGGGTCATGGGCTTTCTTTATATTTAAGTAAATGGTGGGTCATTGCGGTAGTAATGATTCTAATAGCTTATTATGGTGGTTACGGCATCACGATCAACTTCTGGGATGATTTTTTAGTATTGATAAGAAGTTTTTTTGTCTCCTTCTTAATTGTGTGGGTTCTCTTATCTCTTCAAAAAGAAGCGGAAACTGTATCAAGAATAATAATAACAATAAGTTTCATGTATATGGTGGCTGTTGTTCCCTGTTGTAGGTTTTTGTTGAAGTTTTTGCTATTTAGACTCTGTGATGTTCGAGGAAATGCATGCCTATTAGGAGAACCAGGGGAAAAAGAGCTTGAAATAGTAAAGACATTAAATAGTGAATGGTACTCCGGATACAAGATAGTTGAAGTAATAAGGATAGGATCTGTAACAAAGGCTTATACTACATGTTTTGTGCCGTTGCGGTATGCTGATGAAGAATTAATAAAAAACATTAAATCGATTTTTAAAAACTTGATTTTGATCTCAGAGCTCTCTGGGCTTTCGTTCATGAATACAGAGATTAAGACTTTTTTAAGCAAAAACATTTTGTTGATCACAACCGATAGTGGTCTTCTTTCTGTGCAAAAAATGGTTTTTAAAAGAGTGTTTGATATTGTCTTGTCCATATGCTCAATTATCATTTTTCTTCCGTTATTAATAGTTATTCCTATCATAATCAAACTCGATTCAAGAGGACCTGTTTTCTTTACTCACAGGAGGATAGGAAAGAACCTGAAAGAATTTACTATGCTGAAGTACAGAACAATGTATATAGATAGTGAAAGAACCCTTGAGCGTTTTTTGGCTACACATCCAGAAGCATATAAAGAACTACAAGAAAGAAATAAAATAAAAGAAGATCCCAGGGTAACACGATTTGGAAAGATATTAAGAAAAACATCACTTGATGAATTGCCCCAGCTTTTCAATGTTCTAAAAGGAGATATGTCAATTGTTGGTCCACGACCTGATGCAAAAGAAGCGGTAGAGAATTTTTTAAGTGAATATAAAAGAATTTATATGAGGGTTAGACCTGGAATTACAGGCCTATGGCAGGTAAGCGGAAGAAGCGAGATTGTATATAAAGAGAGGGTGAAACTCGATTACCTCTATGTGCTGAACTGGTCAGTATGGCTCGATTTTGTCATTATTTTAAAAACTTTTTACACAATCTTAAGCGTAAGGGGTGCATATTAATCCTGAGAAATGTGAATAATCTATGCCGTTCAGGAAAAATTATTACTATCTAATTAAACTGTATAACTTTAATAGAATGCGCTTAAAATCAATTAAATCTAATATTATCAATTAATTAAAGTAAACTACCTCTATATTATATAAAAAAAGTTATGTACAGTATAATTTTTTTCTTGACAAATTAATTTATACTGTATAAATATAGTTAATATGGTTATTATGTGCAATAATTAGCAATTACAATAAGTTAGATGTTATTACAACCCCCTATATATTTAAAAAAGAATTGACAGAAAACAGCTTTTTTGCTAAAGTTTTCAAGGTGATAGAATTCAAAAAAATAATTCAAAATAATGTATATCTAAATCCCTTTAAAGAATTTGTTCCTCATGAAGGGAAAGTAGAAATTAGATGGGATCCGTTAACAAACTTAACATCCAGGATTGTACATTTTCCTGCTAAGAAATTTGCAAGGTTTAATTATGAAAGTATTATTAAGGCCTCTTTAGACACGGGGTGCCCATTTTGCCCTGAAAATATAGATTCTATGACATCAAAGTTTAATAAAGATATGTATGGCTCTGAAAGAATTGAAAGGGATGGAATAACAGTTATACCTAACCTTCTGACCTTTGATAAATATTGCCTCGTGGCAATCATTTCTAAAGAACATTTTGTTGATATGAGTACACTCAGGAAAAATAATTACATAATAAAAGGGATTAGAGCGCTTTTGGATGTTTTAAAAATCATAAAAGAAAATGATGAGCAGGTAAAATATTTTTCAATAAATTGCAATTACATGCCCATGTCAGGAGGAAGTATTCTCCATCCGCATATGCAAGCTATAGCAGGTGAATATCCTACTAATTATCATGGGATCATGCTGAAAGAGAGCAAGGATTTTTATTTGAACAAAAAGAAAGTATTTTGGGAAGCCCTTATTGATGAGGAGAAGAGACTCAATGAACGGTTCATCTCTAAAACCGGAAAAACATACTGGTATGCACCATTCGCTCCAAAGGGAAACATAGACATAGGTTGTATATTTGAAAAGAATTCTATATTTGAACTTGATGAAAATGATTTATCTGATTTCAACGAAGGTTTGAACAAGGTGTTAACGTATTTTGATAAAGAGAATGTGTCGGGCTTTAATTTATCAATATTTTCAGGTATTTATGGAGAAGACTATTTTCGTGCGAATATGAGAATCATTGCAAGAAGATTTTTGCCACCGACAAATGCTGCAGATGCTAATTATTTTGATAAGATACATATGGAAAATACTTGTGTTTTTTTTCCAGAAGATGTATCAAATAACATAAGGGCTATATGGTAAGGGTTTGTTATAAAGAAATACTTTGTGGTGTAGATTGATTTAAATTAGGAGGCATATGGCTTTAGAATTTTTAAAAAAATCAGATTTTATTGCCAAGCTTGGTTTAAAGACAGTAAATGATTTAATTGGTATAGATATAGGCACCACATCAATAAAACTCTGTGTCCTGAAGAAAACAAAAGATGGTTTTAAATTAGAAAACATTGCAAAAAGGTCATACGAACAAGACCTTTTGAGTGATGGTATCATTATAGATAATACCTTTATTGCACAAGAGCTAAAGAATTTAATTTTAGAAAACAAAATAAAGAGCAGAGACGTGGCTTGTGCGTTATCAAGCTATACAGTCATTATAAAAAGGGTGAATATACCCTTCCTTGAAGAAGAGGCATTTGAGAATAGTATTAATTTGGAAGTTGAATCTGTTATTCCTTTTCCGTTAAAGGATATTTATTATAGCTACTACGTTATGGGTGTTGATGAGGAAAAAGAAGATATGATGAAGGTACAAATTGTAGCCGCAAAGAAGGAAATTGTTGATGGATATATAACAGCATTTCATATGGCGGGCTTGGACCCACAGATACTGGATGTAGATATTTTTGGTGTTACTAATATAATAGAGCAAATATATAATCCCAAAGATTTTTCTGCAGTGGCTGTTGATATAGGGGCATCTGTGACAAATATAGCAATAATGAAGGGGGAAAATATAGAATTTACAAGGGAAATATTAATGGGAGGAAAGTATATTACCAATCAGATTGAAAAATCAACCAAGCTCTCATATACGGAAGCAGAGGAAAAGAAATTAACAAATGATAGCTTAGTTTCATACCTGTTTGAAGATTTTATATTTAATATTTCTTCTGAGATAAAAAAGACTATAAACTTTTATATTGCTACAAAACCAAAAGAGACCATTGGAAAAATATATCTCACAGGGGGTTCGTCCTTGCTTCCTGGATTAAAGGAAAGGATAGGGGAGGACAACAAGATAGAGGTAGAATCTATAAATCCATTTCTATTTTTGAATGAAGAGGAAAGCACATTACATGCCTACGAGAACCTTAAAGAATTTATAGCAATTGCGATATACCTCTCTTCAAGAGTTGGAGATATAGCGCTATGATAAAAATCAATTTATTACCCAAAAAGGCTCGGAAGGGTGTATTTAAGTATGACTTATATATTTTAATATTTGTGGTTTTAGTCAATTTTTTGGTAATAGGTGGAATTTATCATAAGAACACAAGTGATATAGCAAATTATAAGAAGCTGATAGAAAATACGAAGAAAGAGATTGCAAGCTTAGACAGGATATATAAAGAATATATGAGCTTGGAGAGGGAAAAGAAGGAAATTAAAAGAAGGATACAGGCGATAGATAATATAAAAGAGGGCAGGGCACTTGCAGCAAGAACGCTTTTTGATCTCACTTCAATTGTGAAGGAGAGTGTATGGTTGAAAAAATTTGCAAAGAAAGATGATAAATTTGAATTAGAAGGCCGTTCTTTGGAGAATGAGTCCATATCAGATTTTATTGAAAGTATTTCCAAGATTCCATATATAAAAAATGTTGAGTTAAAGAATATAGAAGATGTCAATGAGGGTGGTATTGCAATTAAAAAATTTATAATAAATGGGAATATTTCGCTATGAAATTAGACCTTAATGTAAAAGGGATAGGCAAAAAGCTAACTAAAGTTTCAAGAATATATAAGCTGATATTTATATTGGGAATTAACATATTAATTTTTGTATTATTGTTTTTCTTTATAATTAAACCTCAGTTTGAAACGAAGAAGAAATTGCTTACAGAGTACCAGGGGATTAAAAAGGACCTTGAAAAAATGATTGCTGTTAAGAATAATATGGAGAAATCTCAGAAAGAGTATACAGAATTACAGGAAGCATTGAAACAGGTTTTAAAACAACTGCCGGAGACTAAAGACATACCAAATTTACTAAGAAACGTTTCTAATGTTGGTACAGAAACAGGGATAAAGGTAAAATATTTTGAACCAAAGGCAATGCAAAATAAGGAATTTTACGCAGAATTGCCATTTGAAATAAAGTATAGTGGATCTTATCATAATATAGGATATTTTTTTGATGGTGTGAGAAAATTAGAAAGGATTATACACATAGTGAGTTTTTCTCTTGATTCGAAGGGTACTCCTGCTAAAATTGTTTTAGAGGGTTCATGCCTGGCAAAAACATATGTGTATTTAAAAGAGCAACCCAAACCAAAGAAGGAAGAAAAAAAGGAAGAGAAAAAGGAAGGTAAAGGTGCTGAAACTCCAAAAAAGTAGCTGTTTAATTTTTACTCTCGTTTTTCTTTGCTCCTTTGCATATGGTGCAGAACCTAAAAAACCTCCAGAGGAGAAAAAATCTCTGATCAATAATTTCACTTATACATCAAAGGATAGAAGAGACCCTTTTGAGCCAGTATATCTTTTGAAGGCAAAGAAGAACAAAGAAAAGTTAGTTGCAAAAGGTAAAAAAGGAACCGTTTTGAAAAGTGGTTATGAGCTTGAAGAACTTAAGCTTGTTGGCATTATTAAAAAAGACAAGAGTAAATATGCGATGATGGAAGATTTACATGGAAGAGGGATTTTATTTAAAAAAGGAGACCCTATTAATCCCACTATGTCTATTATGGATATTCTTGAAAGCAAGGTTATTTTAGGATACAGTGTAAGGGGTGAAACAAGAAAGTTTGAATTAGAAATACAGAAATGATGAGGGTGTAAATATGCGAAGAAAAATTTCACTATTTGTTATTATACTTTTATTAGTACCCTTTATTGCTTTTGGGCAGTTCGCTAAAAAGGATGCTTCTAAAATATCTTTTGACTTTATGGATGCAGATATAAGAAATGTATTGAGAATCCTGGCAGAAATCTCTGGTAAAAACATTGTTATTTCAGATGCTGTAAAAGGCAAAGTCACTATTAAGCTTGATAATATATCGTGGGACGAGGCACTGGATGTGATTTTAAAAGATAACGACCTTGCGAAGATTGAGGAAGAGAACATTATAAGAATTGTGACTTCAAAGAAGTTTTTTGATGAAAAAAAGAGAGAGAGGGATGAAGCTTCAGAATTTTTGAAAGAGAAAGAATTAAAATCTAGTATGGGAATAGACTTTGTCACTGAAACAATTTTTATCAACTACGCTGATGCTGCTGAAGTAGAAAAGATGATAAGCGGGGAAACTGATAAGGATAAGAAATCGAAGGGGCTTCTCTCACCAAATGGGACTGTTAAATTGGTTAAATGGACGAACGCCCTTATTATAAAAGATACAAAAGAAAATATTGAGCAGGTTAAATTGAGAATTAAAGAGCATGACATTGTACCACCTCAGGTTCAGATTGAGGCGAGAATTGTACAGGCAAATTCAGATTTTGCAAAACAATTGGGAATACAGTGGGGGGCTAGATATCAGGCAAACTTAGACCGTAAAAATCTTGAGCTTACAGGAGGAAAAAATCCAACAGCTGCATCAACAACCACTTCATATACGGCAACAACAGGAATGGAGGCCCTTAGGGGCGCAACTGGAGCATTCCCATACAACGTCAATTTACCTGCTGCAGTTGGTGTAGGAAGTGGTGGAGTTCTTGGTATGTTTTTGGGAAGTGTTACAGATACATTTCAACTGGATTTACAGCTTAGTGCCCTTGAAGGGGAAGGGAAGGGTAAGATAATCTCAAATCCAAAGGTCGTAACTTCTGACAATCAACCGGCAAAGATTGCCCAGGGCACATCCGTTCCCTATCAAACTGTTTCAATGTCGGGTACCCAAACACAATTTATAGATGCTGTACTTGGTCTTGAGGTAACCCCTCGTGTTACTAAAGATGGTAATGTAAGACTAAAAATAAAGGCAACGAAAGACCGTCCTATCTATGTTCCAGGTAGCCCTATTCCTGGTATTGATAAAAAGGAGGCTACCACTGAAGTCATAGTAAAAGATGGGGAAACTGCAGTGATCGGTGGTATATATGAGTCTACAGAGAGTGAAACAGAGGATGGTATACCAATTCTCAGGCATATACCATTATTCGGCTGGTTGTTTAAAAAGGATGTTACTACCAAAAGCAAAACTGAACTTCTTATATTTATAACACCAAGAATAATAAAAAACCTTTATGCTGAAGAGGGATATAAATGAAAAAGAAATATCTTAAAGTAAGTTTAGTTTTTTTATTTTTCCTCCTGCTAATGCTACCATCAAAAAACTCCTACTGTGATGAATACATAAAGGGTGAGATTGTTTCCTCTGTTTCACAGAATCAACTCAGCCTTCTTGTAGGTGATAAAGCAGTTGTAAGTCTTGGGATGAAGGATGGTGTGATAAAAGGGGACCTTTTAAAAATTACAGACAATACTAATGTTGGACTTATAAACCCAATTGGCCAATGTGCAGTATTGAGTGTTAATAATGATAATAGTATATGTGAGATAATAAAACTTCAAACAGAAATTGATGCAGGCAGTCCTGTATTCATAGAGAAATTGAAGTACATTGAAGAAAAATATTCCCCTATCATCTATGGTTTGCTCTCTAAAACAGTTAATCCTTACGAACCGCATAAAAGGGTTAAGGTCTTTATTTATAATATCTTTGACGAGAAAAATGATGTGACAAAATATTCAATAAAATTAAAGAAAGAGATAGAAAGTATTTTTTCTCAAAAGAGCAAGATTATTTTAAAAGGTGCTTTGAAAACAAAAGATTTCCTGTTTTATCCTAGCGCATATAAGGAATATAAGGGAATGCTCGATGAGTTTATGAAAATAGAAAATATTGATGTTTTCATCACCGGTACATATGTTTTGGAAAATGATAAGGTTAAGATCTCTTTATATAAATTTGATAAGTATTTTGGTGATATAAGGACAACACTTCAAATACCTTTAGATAAAGAATTGACAGAGGTATCAGAAGTTTTTATTCCATATAAGCCAATTAAGAAAGAATATGTACCATGTAAGGTTGTTTATAAAGAATATCAATATATACCTCATAAGGATGAGAAGATTGATATAGTGAAATATGAAGCGAATAAAGATGCTTTTAGAGAATATGAATTGAAAAGGATAAACTTTAATATTATAAACCCTGTAGATACAACAGTTATGGTTGATGATGAAAAGTTAAAATTTGATGCGAAAAATGAAACTTCGTTGTCTTTAACTAAGGGAACGCATAAAATATTAGCATCCTTTAAGAGAGGATATTTTTTAAACACAAAAGATATACCCATATATGTTTCTGTTAAAGATATAAAAAAGGAAATTATGTTGAATATTGAAAGGGAAGGGAACTTTGTTGTGGAAATAGATTTAAATCCTTTTTTCGAAAAAGATAATATAATGTTTAAGATTTATAAGGAAAAAGAGAAGGTCTTTTATCTATTAAAGCCGGTAATCCTAATTGAGTCCGATAAACCTATTGAGAGTTTTAAATATTAGTATTTATTTAATTTGAGGCTTTCAAAATTTATTACCCTTTGCGGTATCTCTTCGAGAAGAAAATCAGAAGATTTAATTCGTAGTGGAATAGTAAAAGTAAATAATGTTATCATATTCGAACCACAATTTAAAGTATTACCTGAAATAGATATTGTAACTGTCTATGATAATAGGGTTAATCAAATAAGTAGTAAAATTTATATAGCCCTCAATAAGCCAGTCAAATATCTATCTGATTTGTCTTATAATGATGATAGAAGTATTGCAAGAAGCCTGATAAACATTGATGCTTATTTATTTCCAGTTGGTAGATTAGATTATTATTCTGAAGGATTAATGGTTTTTACAAATGACGGTGATTTTGCTTATAAGATAATGCATCCTAAATATGAAGTAGAAAAAGAATATCAGGTGAAGTTTAAAGGAATACTCAGTAGTGAAGATATAAAAAGAATTAAAAAAGGCCTTTTAATTAATGGGTATATATATAAAATTAATAAAATAA
>JAPLKF010000195.1 GCA_026388215.1 Pseudomonadota bacterium
AAATCATGATGGTTAAGGCATCGTCCTTTGATTGGATAGATTTACAAAAAAGGATTGAAGAGTTTGTGGAGAAAATAGATCAGTATAATCCGCAGGAAATAAGGGAAAAATTGATGTCAATTGTTCCTGAAAATAGTTCCCATGAAACTAACTTTTCATAAGACCTTTTAGGGAAAATAGTTCATTGTTTTATATTATCTTGAGTTAGTCAAATCAAAATCCCTTCAAAACTTCCTCGTTTTTTTCTTCCTCGTTTTTTTCCTTTTTAAATAGTAAATAAATGGTAAATGATTTGTGAAATTCATAAGAAGTGGATTAGTATAGGTTAAATATGAGGATATTAAATGCAGAATATGTGAAAGGCACCCTCGAGCCTGAGAATAGGGGGATGAGCAACATCCCGGAGGTGTGTTTTATAGGAAGGTCGAATGTTGGAAAGTCTTCAATGATAAACACTCTTGTGATGCAAAAGGTTGCGCGAACGAGTTCTACCCCGGGAGCAACGAGGATGGTAAATCTCTATAGTATTGATTATGAATACAGAGGCGTAAGGCAGCAACTTATCTTTTCTGATTTCCCCGGATTCGGGTATTCAAAAGTGTCAAAAGTAATGCAGCAGAACTGGCAGAAGATGATCGAAGGTTATATCGAGCGCAACAAAAACATAAAAAGGATCATCTGGGTCTATGATGCGCGGAGAGAATTCGACAACCTCGACGAAATGCTGCTGGAATGGTTTTTTGACCGGAAATTGCATTTTACGCTGGTACTCACAAAAACCGATAAAGAGAGCAGGAACTTTGTAGATATTAAGAAAAGACTATCCAGACAATGGATCGGTGAAGGAGAAATCTTTACTTTTTCTGCGAAAACAGGAGATGGGAGAAAGGAACTTCTCACTCACATATTCAGTACCGCTGATACTTGATAAAACAGAAACGATACTGGATACTCGATGCCAGATTGAGTGAAAAACAGAATCAAATATCAAGAGTCCAGTCTCAAGAAACAGGTATCAATAAACAAGTATCAATAATTATTTTGTTATGTTATCTCAAATCCTTAAGAGTAAATATTGATTTAAAAATGTAACCTTTTGATTCTATTGCCTCTTTCCCACCTTCCAGTCTATCCAGCATCACAATAATACCTCTTACATTGTAGCCTTCCTGTTTGGTAATTTCTACTGCCTTCAAAGAAGAGCCACCCGTGGTCACGACATCTTCGAGGATAACCACATTCATACCTTTCTTCAGGTTTTTTGCACCTTCTATCCATAGATTTTTCCCATGCCCCTTAGGTTCTTTTCTTATAAAGAATCCTGCCAGATTGTCTTTTAAGCTATAAGAGCTTAAAACGACAGCGCAAACAAGTGGATCTGCCCCTACGCTCACCCCGCCAACTGCCTCTATTCCAGGTATTTCACGCACCATTTTATACATAATGTTACCCGTAAGGTACATGCCTTCAGGGTTCAATGCGGTTTCCCTCGCATCGATATAGTAAGTGCTTTTTTTTCCGCTTTTCAGTATAAATTCGCCCTCTTCATAAGATAG
>JAPLKF010000196.1 GCA_026388215.1 Pseudomonadota bacterium
CAGCCCTATATCATGCAGATACAGTGTGCTAAGGAGCGCGAATATCTCCCCTGAAAACATCTCTTCTGTTCTGTCTCTCGGGTCAGGAATAATCTTTTCTATCAACCCCTTAAGTGTTTCAACATGTTCTTTTAAAGGCAGCTTAGTGGAGGAGAATACCTTTTCTTCACAAAAGGTTTTTAAATTGAGGAATCTCTGATGTAGTTTTAGCTCCCGCTCTTTATCTTTGAGTACATCTTCAAGCCTCGATAGCATTATAATCCCCTCCTGATATTCAATGTTTCTTCAAGGAATATTTGAGAGTATTAATTTTAAGAGAGATGTAAACCACTGTGTATTAACGAAACTTCCTTCTCCATACATATACAATGGGGCTTGCAACGAAGATAGATGAGTAGGTTCCAACAATTAAACCTATAAAAAGGGCAAAGGAAAAATCAAAAAGCACTTCACCACCAACAACCATAAGGGCACCTAATGCAAAGAGTGTACTGAGACCTGTTATTATCGTACGGCTCAGCACTTCATTGATACTCCGGTTTATCACTACACCAAAATCATCCTTCGATTTCATTTTTGCCATATTTTCCCGGATACGGTCATAGACAACAACAGTATCCTGCAGTGAATATCCTGCAATGGTGAGCAGTGCGGTGATAATCAATAGGTTCAGCTCTTTATCGAGTATATAAAAAACACCCAGTATTGCTACCACATCATGAAATGTCGCAATGGTCGCTGCTATACCGGATATAAACGTAAACCTCCATGCAACGTATATGATTATACCGACCAGTGCAAGGCCCACCGCAATGATTGCATATTTTTTTAATCCCTTCCCCACACCAGCCCCTACCATGTTACTTCCAAGGATTTCGAATTTTTTATCCTTATATTTACCTGACAATATTGATGCCACCTTGTCCTGTATTTTCTCTTTGTCCGTATCAGAAAACTTTGTTTTTATAAAAAAATCCTTTGTTCCGCTTATCTCCTGTATTTGAACATCACTTATGCCACCATCTGTGAAAGCCTTCCTTAACTCTCCTATGTCTACATTCTCTTTAAACCTTATCTGTATGTTAGTACCTCCTGTGAAATCAACACTGATGTTCGCTTTCCCCAGGGATATCATTATCAAGGCATAAAATCCGATGGCAACAAGTATTGCAGATAAGATAAATGCCTTTTTCCTGAATCCAATAAAATCTATATTGGTATCTTTCAATAACTCCATCATAATAATTGTCTCAGATACTCAACCTTCTCGGTTTGTATTTTATTAAAATCCAATCAAAAATAGTTTTAGAACCAAATACAGCAGTAAAAAGATTTATTATCATTCCTATAATCAGTGTTATCGCAAATCCCTTAATCGGGCCGGTACCAAACATAAAAAGTACACAGGCGGTGATAAGGGTTGTTATGTGGGAATCAAAGATTGCAACCCACGCCTTTTGATATCCGCTATCCACTGCAGCTCTCACTGTCTTCCCAAGCCTTAATTCTTCTCGTATCCTCTCAAAGATCAGAACATTTGAATCAACCCCCATTCCAATAGTAAGTGCAATACCTGCAATACCGGGAAGGGTCATCGTAGCCTTGAGTGCACTAAAAGCCCCAAGGAGGTACATTAAATTTAAAAGCAACGCAATATTTGCGATAATACCAGAAAAGCGATAATAGACAACCATAAATATTATCACCAATATACTCCCCAGGATTGTAGCTTTTATGCCTCTGTTGATCGAGTCCTGTCCTAAAGTGGGGCCAATTGTAATATTCTGTACCACCTTCACAGGTGCGGGGAGTGCACCTGCACGAAGAACTATTGATAGGTCTTTTGCTTCATCCATTGTAAAACCACCAGTTATTGAAGCCTTCCCTCCGGATATTCTTTCCCTCACAACAGGGGCAGAGTAAACAGTGTTATCAAGAATAATGGCCAATCTCTTTCCCACATTTTCAGCAGTTATCTTATCGAATATCCTTGCGCCTTCACTATCAAATTCTATTGAAACATATGGTTCATTCCCAAACTCCCCCCCGATTCTCACCCGCGCATCGGTTAGTAATTCACCTGTCAAAAGGGTCTGTTTTTTTAAGAGGATAGAGGTTGTTGTTGCAATCCCGGTCTCTCTATTTCTTGTCCTCATTGTAAGTATTTCACTGCCTTCAGGAATCGCACCTACCGTAACTCTCGAGGCATTTTCCTCATCGACCAGCTTGAATTCAAGCTGTGCAGTCCTCCCTATCAATTCTAAAGCCCTCTGCGGGTCCTTTATACCTGGAAGCTGTACAAGAATCTGGTTTTCACCTTGCTTTACAATTACCGGTTCGGATACACCAAACTGGTCTATTCTGTTCCTGATCGTTTCAAGTGCCTGACGGACAGCATTATCCTTAATATTTGCAATCTCCCTTTCCAGTAAAAGGAACTCTACATGCAGGTTATCACCTTCTGTCCTTGTGCCTCCTGATTTAAGGTCAGGAAATTCTTTGCCTACAAGATTGTAGAGCTTTTCTTTTTGCTCTGCTCTTATCAAAACAGAAAGAGAATTCTCTTTCTTTTCGAGCCCCATAAAGCGTATTCCCTCACGAATCATGGCATCTTTGAAGGCATTAAATTTTCTATCCACCATGTTTTGCATCATTTTTACTGTATCAAGCTCAAGTAACAGATGCATGCCCCCCTTTAAATCAAGCCCCAAATGGATCTTATCAGATGGGAAATACTTCTTCCATACGCCCTGCGGCTCAATAATGTTCGGCATACAGTAAATAACCGATATTACTAAAAACAGTACTACGAGAATAAACCTTATTTTTAAAGACTTAATCATTCATGACCCCATATTCAGTGCTGGAAAAATTCACAACCAAAGTTATATTTATCTAAACTTTTTGTCAAGAGAATTTTCTCACAAGACAATAATATCAGTAGCTAAAAACTATGTAATCATAACCTAAAACACCCCTGCTTTGTCTTAAAGGATGAACGAATATATCTATCAGCCATCAGATTTTTGTGTTACAATGGATCAAATTTGAATAAAAGATTACAGAAAACATTGGTTAACATAGGAATCATTCTATCTCTATCATATTTAATTATCGTCGCTGTGACCTATTTCATACAGGACAGCATGCTTTACTTCCCTGAAAAGGAGATATGGCATACCCCAAAAAATATAAACCTTGAATACTCAGAAATCTATTTTGAAACAGAAGATGGCATCACCATCTCGGGGTGGTATATTCCGGCAAAAAATGAAAAGGGGGTGCT
>JAPLKF010000197.1 GCA_026388215.1 Pseudomonadota bacterium
GGTCAGTGGGTAGACGGTAAATGGATTCCTTCTCACAAAACCTGGGTTCCAGTAAATCCTTAGTCAGACGCTATAGTATGATTGTTGATTACAGTGCACTATTCACTGCAATACAAAGCTATAAAGTTCAAACTTCAGAAATCAACAAATCGTTATTTGCTACACCTACGAAGCAAGCATAGGACGTGCAATAGGGGTGTGCGGATTACGGAATAAAATAGAGCATAACGACTGAGCCAAGGGGCACGGCGGTTTTTTGCCGCGTCCCTCTTGAGCGACTCGTTAGACAACGGTTCACTGATTTTTCTTTGGGTCTTTAATTAATTGACTTAGAAGCCTGAGTTGTTCCTGTTGAATTGAAATAAGTTCACTCCATTGCTTCTCCCTCAGTAAATCTATTTTCTCATGAAGCGTCATTATTTCAAGCTCCGCCTTCAAGTTGACTTCGTAATCATGTTCCGCACTTAAGCGATCCTTATAGGCCTGGCGGTTTTGAGACATCAAGATTATCGGAGCTTGAATGGCGGCAAGCATAGATAAAAACAGATTCAGCAGAATGTACGGATATGGATCGAATGACTCACGGTACGTGATTAGAACAAACGAATTCAGGAGAACCCAAATAACCAGGACAACCGCAAAGATCGATATAAAGGTCCAGGAGCCTCCAAAGGCAGCGACCTTGTCAGCAAGCCTCTGGCCAAAAGTCTGTTGCTCAGAAAAGTCTTGAGCGACATTTCTCGAAATATGGGTTCTCTCGGCGAGATGACGAGCAACTTTCTTTTCTCGCTCACCAAGTTGCTCATATTTCGTGCGAAAAAGCTTTTCTGATATTTCGTCTACTTTCTGATTCATCGTGTTATCCTTTGGATTGTGGTCTAACAATTAATATATCAACTTGTCTTTTTCTAAATACTACAACCACCAACAAAAAAATAGCAAGGGCTTTTTTTTGCATCTCTGAAAGATGGTCACAGACTTATTTTTACTCAGATGGTTTTTGCTGATATTGCATGGTAAAAACCAATGTACTTTTTTTGTGAAGTAATTGGCAAAGCGATTGCAACAAATTTGGTACGTGATCAATAAATAGCTACGAGAGCATGTTGTATCGTGTCCCGACAACTCAAACACGATTACCAAGTGAAAGAGTATGCTTTTTTAAATTTCTCAGTTTATTGCTTTCAGGAAGAAACTGTTTAGCCCTATTCAATAGGGTCTTCTTGCGAAGTATGTAAAAATGGAAAAAAGATTATGGAGATGCTAAAATTGTGAAAGATGGCAAAAAATACTGAGAAACAACATGATATGAAGGGCTTGAAAGTTCTTTTGCATATATGCTGTGCGCCGTGTAGCATATATACATTAAGGGAACTAAGAAAAGAAGGTGCTGAAGTGTCGGGGTATTTCTATAATCCTAACATACATCCCTATACAGAATTCCTGAAAAGGCTTGAGACACTGGAAAATTATGCAAAGATTTCTCTTATACCCTTAACTGTCGATAAAACGTATGAGCTGGAAACTTTTCTGAAAGGCGCTCTCGAATACGGAAAGGACAGGTGCCTTTTCTGCTACAGGATGAGGCTGGAAAAGACATTTCAGAAGGCGATAGAATCACGTGCTGATGGAGTTAGCACAACGCTTCTTTACAGCAAGTACCAGAGACACGATGACATAAAAGGTGTGGGGGAGGAATTATCCAAAAAATATAATGTGCCTTTTCTCTATAAGGATTTCAGAGCGGGGTGGAAGGAAGGTGTTGAGGAATCTAAGAGACTGAACATGTACAGGCAGCAGTACTGCGGATGTATATTCAGTGAAAAGGAACGGTTTAAGGGGGGATAATGCCGGGGATTGGAAAGATGTTTATTATTCTCGGTATAATACTTATCGTTGTCGGAATAGCCTTTATGTTCGG
>JAPLKF010000198.1 GCA_026388215.1 Pseudomonadota bacterium
GGGTATATCGAGAACGGCAGAGCAATACACGGTATTGAATTTATTCACGGTGTTCTGAACGTCGGGGAGCCAATGGCAGGTCCTCTCATCCAGGAGGTAAAACGCCAATACAAAAAACAGTATGTCCGGATCATCGACGCCCCCCCGGGTACTTCCTGCCCGGTGGTGAAGACTATTGCAGACGCGGACGCTGTGGTGATGGTAACCGAACCTACTCCCTTCGGTCTCCATGACCTGAAAATCGCAGTCTCCGTGGCAAAAAACCTGGGAAAACCGATCGGGGTTGTGATTAACCGGCAAAATGGTGAATTCCCGCCTCTTGTAACATATCTATTAAAAAACAAACTGCCTGTAATTATGGTGCTACCCGAAGACAGGGAGATCGCACGCCATTACTCCATGGGGAACATTCTATTACAGACCCTTCCTATCTATATAGATCAGTTTATGGAACTTGCCGTCAACATCGGAAGGTTATTGGGGAAAACAAAATGCAGGTGGTAAGATGACACACATAAAAGAAATGGTAGTTGTAAGCGGTAAGGGGGGAACCGGAAAAACCTCCCTCACGGGAGCACTTTCCTCTCTGTTCCGGGATAAAGTAATAGCGGATTGCGATGTGGACGCTGCAAACCTCCATATGATTATCAACCCCGACGAGGTTTTACAGACAAAAGAGTTTACAGGCGGGAAGAAAGCGAAGATTGCCCCTGATCGCTGCACAAAGTGCGGTATATGCAGAGAAGTTTGTCATTATGATGCAATATCTGAAGATTTTGTGGTAGACACTGTTTCCTGTGAAGGGTGCGGGGCATGTTATTTTCTTTGCCCGGCGCAGGCAGTCGATTTCTCTCCGCGGCTCGCAGGCTATTGTTACGTCTGTAGTACCTCCGGCAATGGGCGGTTCGTCTTCGCCGAACTGCTCCCGGGAGAAGAAAATTCCGGGAAACTCGTCGCCATGGTGAGAAATGAAACACGGACACAGGCTGAGAAGACCGGGAGCAACCTCGTCCTCATCGACGGCCCTCCGGGAATAGGCTGTCCGGTCATCTCTTCCATTACGGGAACACATCTGGCAGTTGTGGTGACAGAGCCAACCCCCACGGGCATCCATGATTTGAAGCGTATCGTTGAACTGGCACACCATTTCCAGATCAAGGCGGCACTGGTGATCAACAAAAGCGATATTAACCCTCAGTATGTTCAAGAGATGAAGCAATACTGCGAGGAAAAAGGCCTCATATATCTTGGTGAAATTCCATATGAGACTCAGATTACGGAAGCACAAAAAGAAGCGAAAACCATCCTCGATTTTGCCCCTGAGTGTGTTGCAAGCAGGGCAATACAGGAAATCTATACAAAACTACAATCTATTTTGGAGGAATTATGAATTGCGATGATGTAACAACTGACGAAAAGGCTCTGAAAGAAAAACTTGACAGGATTCGCCATACCTTTATTGTCCTTTCCGGTAAAGGCGGTGTAGGAAAAAGCACAGTTGCGGTGAATCTTGCCTTAAGCCTTTCCCTGAGGGGCTTAAGGACTGGCATACTCGATGTAGACATTCACGGCCCAAGTGTTCCAAAGCTGCTTGGCCTTTCAGGAAGGAGGGTCGGCGTTATGAATGAAGAGATTATGCCTATAGAGGTGTATAGCCAGATTAAAGTCGTCTCCATGGGTTTTTTGCTTGATGGAAATGCGCAACCGGTAATCTGGAGAGGACCGATTAAAGCGAATATGATACGGCAGTTTCTCCAGAATGTTGCCTGGGGGGACCTTGATGCCCTTGTCGTAGACTGTCCCCCCGGAACGGGTGATGAACCGCTCACCATTGCACAGCTTTTGGGTGCAAAAAGCAGCGCAATCATTGTCACCACGCCGCAGGAGGTTGCAACAATCGACGTGGAGAAGTGCATCACCTTTTGCAGGCAACTCAATCTTCCCATCACAGGGATTATTGAAAATATGAGCGGGTTTATCTGCCCCCACTGCGGCAAGGAGGTGGACATATTCTCTTCAGGTGGTGGTAAAAAATTGGCGAAAAACTATGGAATACCACTTTTGGGTAGCATCCCCCTTGACCCGGATATCGTAAAGAGCGGAGATGAAGAACAGCCGTATATGTATTTTTATTCCAAAACAAAGACAGCAGAAAAATTCTATGAGATCGTTGAGCGTATTGTAT
>JAPLKF010000199.1 GCA_026388215.1 Pseudomonadota bacterium
TGTAAAAGTCCATTCAGAGGTCTCAGGTTTATACTGGCTAAATATATCTCTGAAAATATCACGGTCTTCCAATTGGATGGGCTTGAAATCAGGGAAACTTGGTTTTATTGCCACCGACATAATTGAATATTAAAACAAACCATTTGTAAAATCATCTTAAAATTTTCTTGTAATTATTTGTGTTGACAAATTCTTTGGGAAATTATAAAAAACCACAATGTCTTATTTCCATACTAACCAAGGTATGCATAAGACTTTTATCACACTATTTTTTAAGGAGGGTGTTATGAGACGTTTTTCGATATTAATTGTTTGTTTATTTATGTTAAGTCTCTTTGTGCCTCATGTTTTTGCACAGAATGAACTAAGGGTGGGAATTGTTCTCCCCCTTACCGGAGCTGAGGCAAAATTCGGCGAAATTGAGAAACGATCCTTTGAGATGGCCGTGGATGAAATCAATAAAAAAGGCGGCATCAACGGGAAAAAACTGGAGTTGGTCATAGAAGATGACACAGGACGGCCGGATGTGGGACGATCCGTTGTTGAAAAGCTCATCACTAAAGATAAGGTTGTCATGGTCGGCGGCGGATACAGCAGTTCCGTAACCTATGCCATTGCCGGTGTTTGCCAGCAAAATAGGGTCCCTTTTCTCGTTAATACCGGCTCCGCTGATACAATCACCACATCGGGATGGGATTACGTTTTCCGCTTGAACCCCGCTGTCAGTGAATATGCGGGGGCGATTGAGTCACTTCTCACTGACGTCATAAAGCCGAAAACGGTTGTTATCCTCCATGAAAATTCCCTGTTCGGAACATCAGGCGCCAAATCCTTTGAAGAAACCTGCAATAAATTGGGTTACAAGGTAGTTCTCAAACAGGGATATGAGGCTGGCGGAATTGATTTTAAACCTGTTCTCATCAATGTTAAAAAGCTCAACCCCGACATCGTCTATATGGTATCGTACATCATGGACGCCTCTCTGCTCATGAAACAGGCGAAGGAATTAAAACTGACACCGAAGATGTTCATCGGAGGGGCAGCAGGTTTCACCCTGCCGGAGTTCAAAAAAAATGCGGGAGTCGCTTCTGAGAAGGTAAGTTCGGCCACTCTCTGGTACCAAAGTCTCAAATATCCGGGTGCAATGGACTACTTTAAGAAATACGTAGCCAAGTATAAGAGCGAAACAGAGTATCACGGTGCAGAGGCATACGCGGCTGCGTATGTTATTGCCGACGTACTGAAAAGAGCAAAATCGTATAAACCTGCCGATATTAAGCAGGCTTTGTCTGAAACGGATATGATGACAGTCTTTGGTCCGGTCAAATTCATATCCTACGGGAAGTTTAAAAATCAGAATAAACTGCCTACCTATGTCGTTCAGTGGATCAACGGAAAGCTTGAATTGGTCTGGCCTGCCAAACTTGCTACCGAAAAGTTTGTATATCCTGTTAATTGGCTTGAAACCTGGAAGTATTAATTTTGAAAAATTGATAAAGTGAACTGACACTGAAATAATCCAGTGTCAGTTCACTTTCAACGAATAAAAGGTGTAATATCTTGGAATACTTAAAACTTTTTTGAAAGGATCGTCATATGAATGTCTTAATCCAAACAATCGTTGCGGGAATTCTCATTGGCGGAATCTATAGTCTGATTGGAATCGGAATGACGCTGATCATGGGTATTATGGGAATCATCAACCTGGCCCACGGCCAGTTGATGATGGTAGCCATGTACATAACCTTTGTGCTGCACCATGCCTTTAAAATTGACCCTTATGTTTCCCTGCTGGTTGCCATGCCAGCACTGTTTCTCTTGGGGGTCATTTTACAAAAATTCTTTTTGAACCCCTTAATTAAAGTTGAATCCATCCTTCCCGAAAACCAGGTTCTAATGACCGTCGGCATAGGCATGGTTCTGACGGAAATAGCCCGGTTCATCTTCACCTCCGATTACAAAACCGTCGAAACGTCATACAGTTCCAAGGCTTTCTTTATCGGTGACATTTCCTTCAATCAACCCATGTGTTTTGCCTTTATTATTGCCGTTGTTTTTACTTTGATCCTTTTCTGGTTCTTACTGAAAACAGACTTAGGCCGTTCCATCCGGGCTACAGCACAGGACAAAAACGCGGCAACCCTGATGGGTGTAAACAGCGGCAGGATCACCATTATCACATTCGGCCTCGGTTCAGCGTTGGTCGCGGCAGCGGGGAGTTTGTTAATACCCATCTTCTATCTTTTCCCTGATATCGGTGGCCCCTTCACCTTAAAGGCATTCGTAATCACCATACTGGGAGGCATGGGAAGTACGGTGGGAGCCATAGTCGGTGGACTCGTTTTGGGCATTGCAGAGTCTTTAGGTGCGACATATATCGGCATGGGTTATAAAGAAATGGTTGGTTTTGTCATATTCGTGCTTGTCCTGGTGTTCTTGCCCGGCGGGTTGAAACGCCTGACGAAAATATAAGAGGTAATTATGGGGAAAAAGCATCTTGCATATATCATTCTGGGACTCTTGGCTGTCACGTTTCCGTTCCTTGTCACTTCTGATTACTATCTGCATCTGGCCATTATCGCCCTTATGTGGGTTGTTATAGGATCTGCATGGAACCTTCTGGCAGGGTATACAGGTCAGGTATCCTTCGGTCATGCCATGTTTTTCGGAATAGGGGCCTACACCGCCGGAACCTTTGTGACAAAGCTGGGAATGTCCGCCTGGTGGGGCATGATGTTCGGGGGCGTAACCGCCATGCTCATCGGCCTTTTCGTAGGCTGGGTCTGCTTCAGATTGAGGGGGCCATATTTTGCCCTGGCTACCCTTGCCGGAGGTGAAATCTTCAGACTTATCGCCACCAACTGGGAAAGCCTTACCGAAGGCATGGTAGGAATTCTCATCATCCAGACCTTTAAGAGCAAACTGCCCTATTACTATATAGCCTTAGCCCTGGCTTTCCTCTGTATATTTGTCATACACCTGATTATGAAATCCAAATGGGGATATTATTTTATATCCATCAGGGAGAATCAGGATGCAGCAGAATCTCTGGGTATAAATACGACCCTCTATAAAAATGTATCCCTGTTGGTAAGCTCATTTTTTACAGGAATGGCAGGAGCGTTCTACATGAATTATATGGCCTTCATTGATCCTCATGTTGTATTCTCCCTCCATTATATATCCATTATGGCCATCCTGGTCGGAATCGTAGGTGGTGTGGCAACCATTATGGGGCCTGCAGTTGGTGCCTTTATTATGGTAGGTCTTCAGGAAACGTTCAGAAGTGCATTTTTCGGTCTGGCCCCAGCATGGACGAGCGAGGCCCATGTGCTGGTCTTCGGCCTGCTGGTTATCTTTGTGATTATGTTCTTACCAAACGGTATTGTGGGTGACTGGTTAAAAATTAAGCAAAATGTGTTCAGAATAAAGGCCTCAAGCTGAAAGGTATTCGTATGGGAGGATCATATGGCACTCCTTGAAGTGAAAAATCTAACGAAAGCGTTTGGTGGACTCATGGCGGTCAATAATGTCACCTTTCATTTAAATGAAGGAGAAATCATGGGCCTTATTGGGCCTAACGGCTCAGGAAAAACAACCATTTTTAATTGTATCAACAACTACTACCCCATTACATCCGGTGATGTTCTTTTCAAAGGACAAAGTATTAAGGGATTAAAAACCTACAAGATCTGCCACCTGGGTATTGGCCGGACCTTCCAGGTTGTCAAACCCCTATCCCGTATGACGGTTTTAGATAACGTAACAGCATCTGCTTTCTGCCGTGTAGGTACCATAAAAGAGGCGCGGGATGAGGCACTCAGGATTCTCGAATTCAGCGGTCTTATAGAACAGAAAGACAAACTAGCAAAAAGCCTCCCCATCGGAGGAAGGAAACGGCTTGAAATCGCCCGGGCTCTGGCAACAAAACCGGATCTCCTGCTTCTTGATGAAACCGCTGCCGGATTAACTCCTTCAGAGCTGGATGAAGCCATCGAGCTTATTCAAAGAATCAGAGATAACGGCACAACCATACTCATTGTAGAGCATATCATGAAAGTCATTATGTCCATATCGGATCGAATACACGCGATTAATTTCGGCCAGACGATTGCTGAAGGCACACCCAAGGAGGTTGCCAACAATCCCGCAGTGATCGAGGCCTATCTGGGGGAAGCATATGCTCAAGGTTGACGAAATCAGCGTATTTTACGGAGACCTCCAGGTTCTCTGGGATGTTTCTTTCGAGGTCAAGGAAAAGGAGATAGTAGTCCTCATTGGTTCCAATGGAGCAGGAAAATCCACTACCCTAATAACCATATCTGCCCTCCTCACCCCAAAGAAGGGAACGATCGAGTTCAATGGCACACGTATCGATCATCTACCGCCAAACAAGATTATAGAGCATGGCATCGTCCATGTTCCTGAAGCGAGACGTCTCTTTCCCGAAATGACCGTAGAGGAAAATCTGATCATGGGTTCTCTCTACGGTGAAGCAAAACGAAAACGTTATGAAACGATGGACTACGTCTATTCTCTCTTCCCGAGGCTCAAAGAAAGAAAAAAGCAGACCGCAGGAACGCTCTCCGGGGGTGAACAACAGATGCTTGCCGTGGGCAGGGGACTTATGTCATTACCCAAGTTGATGATGCTTGATGAGCCATCCCTGGG